>JANOGL010000260.1:0-10763 GCA_031405985.1 Acidobacteriota bacterium
CGACGTGCTGGTAAATTCCGCAGGCGTCATCAAGATGGGCTCGATCGAGACGACGACGCTCGATGATTGGGACAAGCTGATGCACATAAATTTGCGTAGCGTGTTTCAGCTCACGCAGATGTGCGTGCCGCATCTTGCGAAGACAAAAGGTAATATCGTAAATGTATCAAGCGTCGCTGGGATGCGCGCTTTTCCGAATGTGTTGGCGTATTGCGTTTCGAAGGCCGCGATCGATCAGTTTACGCGTTGTACTGCTCTAGAACTCGCGCCGCAGGGAATTCGTGTGAACGCGATCAGTCCGGGCGTCGTTGTCACGAATTTGCACAAACGCAGCGGGATGGAAGACGAGGCGTATCAAAAATTTCTGGAACACTCAAAGACGACCCACCCGATCGGCCGCGTCGGCACACCTGAGGAAGTTGCGGAGCTGATCTACTTTCTTGCTTCGGACAAGGCGGGTTGGATAACCGGTGCGAACTACGAAATCGACGGCGGGCGAGGACAAACTTGCGCGAGATAATTTGTTGAGGCTTAAATGAAGGTCCAATTACTTCCGAGCACAATCGACGCCGACGGCAAAGCTTCCGTCAGGCAGCATCTGCTGACGATGGTGATCGACGACGTGGTCGCGATCGACGCCGGCTGTCTCGCTCTGTCGTGCTCTGACACGCAGCGGCAGCAAATTCGCGACGTCATTCTCACGCACACTCATCTCGATCACATCGCCGGACTGCCGCTATTTATCGACGATCTTTTTTCTACGCTGACGGAACCGGTGACGGTTCACGCGACGAAAGAGATGATCGAAACGTTAGAGCGCGATATTTTTAATTGGTCGATCTATCCGCGATTTTCGGAACTGACAAACGACCAAGGCCCGGTGATAGCGTATAACGAGTTTGTGCGTGGCAGCCGCTTTCAGGTTAAGCATCTCGCGGTGCAGAGCATCGCGGTAAATCACAAAGTTTCGGCGACGGGTTTTGTCATCTCCGACGGCAAGTCCGCGGTTGCGATCACAGGCGACACGGCCCCGACCGAGGACATATGGCGAGCATGCAATGCCGCGCCGAATTTGAAAGCTGTGCTCGTCGAATGCGCATTTCCCAACGAGCTGTTCGAGCTTGCAGCTGCGTCTTTTCATCTGACGCCGGCGAGGCTCGCTGATGAGCTTGCAAAGCTCCACGGCCGCGACTTTCCGGTTTACATAATAAATTTGAAGCCGATGTTTCGCGAGAAGGTCGTCGCGCAGATCGCCGCGCTTGGCATCGACGGCGTCGAGATATTGGAGCTGCAAAAAGTTTACGATTTCTGACCGCGATTAACTTTTTCACGTAGGAAATTCAGGCCTTCGAACGCAGTCTCGCGATATTCGCCCGGAAAGCCGTGTAGCGTTACACGCGCGTTCGGCAAAACCTTTTCGATGCGAAACGTTCTTTCTTCACGCGACATGCCGGGCATGATCTCGGCTCGAAACGTGACGTTCATCTCAGGCCTTGCCCAGATGTTTAGCATCACGCGGTCGTCGTTTACATCTGGAATTCTACGGCGCATTTAAACTTCCTCGTTTGCGGGATTCTTTTTGTGCTTAACCTTACGAAGCGACGGGCGAAGTTTCTCTTCCGGCAGGTTGTTGCCGAATTTCCGCGACGGCGGTGCCGTTGGCTTTCTTATCGAATCAAAGACGGGCCTGTCGTCGCGCTTAGCTTTTTTCTTTCGCGGCACTACTAAATTATACATCTGTCGACGACAAAAACGATTGACAATAAGGGCAACTTCTTTCAAGATTTACTGGAAATGAGCGGATTGCACCGGCCTTTTTGGATGCCGGCTTCAAATTATTATGTGCTCGCGTTCGCAGTTGCGGCGGCTTTTTTCTTTGTCGTCTGGGGAATCTTAGAGGATGAGGGCGTTAAGGCCCCGTGGCAAACTGCCGGTGTCAGCGCGTGTGTTCTGCTTTGCGGAGCCGTCGTCCTGCGCGAGGTTTTCATTCGTCGGGCACGCAACCGGTTTCTTCGTCAGCCGCCACCCAAAAACCGCAGTTCGCAGAATGACCGTAACGCAAACAAACTCACGACTGAAAAGGTTGCGGCAGTCCTACAAGAAATTCGTCGTAAATCTGACGCGGCAAATGTTCTCGACAAAATCTCGTCGGGCCATCGCGAGGTTTTTGAACTGTGCATGGCGTTTGTTCAGCGGGTCGATATCGAACTTCCGATCGTCAAGGCGGGTTCGCCTCGGCTTGCAGCTTTAATCAAAGGGCGAAATGCGGCGACGGAAATGCATAAATTTCACACAATGCGTTGGGCCGAGATCGAGTCGCGTGTTTTGACTGCCGAGGCAGGTTCGCATGTGGAACCTGAACAGCGGATTCGTGCCGCGCAGAAAGCGCTCGATGTCATTGATAGAGCGCTCGACGCGTATCCGTCTGAGAAGAGTCTGGTGCAATCGCGACATTTGTTGAGCGAGCTTGCCGTTTCGATAAAAGTTTCGCACGCTGTCGAAGAGGCCGAAAAGACTGCGTTTCGAGGCGATTATGCGGATGCTAGAAAGCTTTATCGCGACGCGCTCTTCTACCTCGGCCGGGAAAACACACAGAGCGTCGAACGCGAACTTGCGGCTCAGCATATCTTAGAAGCGATGGAAAAGCTCCCTAGTTGATTTAATGATTTGAAAAACTGTAACTTTGACGTAATATAACATTAATTTTTAAAGCGATGATTTCCCAGCGATGTCCTAAATGTCAGAGTTCGCGCATCCGGCGCGGTTACAGACACACATCTGTAGTTTCCAAGTTTGTATTTCGTTATTACCTGCTTTGCGACGGCTGCAACTGGGAGTTTAAGGGTTTTGCGGTTCCCGGCACGGTCGAATATGCGTCCAAGGCGAGAAGAAAGAAAAAAAGGTCATCAGTCGATGCCGGTGAATAGGAAGATACTTGTCCCTATTGTGCTCGTTCTCCTGAGTCTCGCAGCATTCAATACTGCTTTTTCGCAAGAAGCCCGTATTCATTACGGCGATATTATCGATGTCGATTTTGTCGGTGGGTTTGAATTTGACTGGCGTGGCGATCTGACTCCCGATGGCTTCTTGGATGGCCTTGACGCGGTCGACGGTCCGATTTACGCGTTATGTTTAACCGAGACCCAGTTGGCGGCGGCCATTATGAAGGTCTACAGCAAAATTCTCCGAAACCCCGAAGTCGTCGTGAGAATCATCGACAAGTCGAATCGCGCTCTCGTCCGTCTAAACGGAGCCGTGAAAGGTGCCGCGAGATTTAAGCTCATGCGCGTAGTGACGCTGCGAGAACTGATAATTATTTCCGGTGGATTTACGGACTCGGTTAGCGGTGAAATCTCGATCTTTCGACCAAAGAACGCGAGCTGCGCCGATGCTTCATCCGCTGAAATTGCCTCACAAAGCAACCCGCTACAGACGATGACCGTCAAAATCAGCGAGCTATTAAAAGGTCTGCCATCGGCGAATCCATTTATCTTGAGCGGCGACATCGTCGAGGTTGGTTCGGCACCCGTAATTTACGTGATCGGTGCAGTCAATAACCCGAGACCGATCTTTTCGAGAGAGCAGCTGTCGGTTACCCGTGCGATCGCAACCGCCGGCGGTATTGCAAAAGAGGCCGATGGCAAGAAGGCGATTATCATTCGACGCGAGGGAGCAGACTTAAAAAATATCGAGGTTGATCTTACAAAAATAAAGCGTGGCGAAACAGATGATGCGATTCTCAAGCCGTTTGATATAATAGAAGTTGCCACGAAAGGCGGTGCAAAACGAAGGTTTCCGCCGGTTGAGGCAAATGTTTACAGGACAACAAATCTAACTGAGCCACCATTGCGGGTGATCGATTGACAGTTGTCTAAATTTAGAATTTTCAACACTTTACATGGCAAATACTAGAAAAGGCCTGAGCCGACGAACGATGACATTGTTGATCATGTTGTTGGTCGCGACAGTTATCGGCACGCTCATCGCCTACGAACAAGTCTCCATTCTTTATGTGCTTTGCACGCTGGCACTTGTCGCGCTGCTTTTGGTTGTTAGCTTCGCCGACCTCGAAACTGTGAACCGAACCGACACCGAATCCGAAACTTAATTTAGCTTTGAACTATGTTTTTGTCCCGACTGATTTTTGTTGTTTTAGCCGTTCAGTTGTTTAGCGGGGTTGCCGTTTTTGCGAGCACGCCTGCTGTAGCGGAACGTCAAGAGCCTCAAATGTTGAGATGGAGAAAGCAGGTAATTCAAATAGCAGTTTCGACCTCGCTCACCCAGCCGAGCACCAACATCAAAACTAACAGCGACGTTCTCACAGCTTTATCGAGAAGTCTCGTTGCATGGAGCAGCGTTGCCAATATCGAGTTTCGTCTTGTGACCTCTGAAAAGCAAAACGTCAGTTCAGTGGGACGACTGGGAGATGGAGTTAGTCTAATCACAATTGCTCAGTCGCCCGAAAATTTGTTGTTCTTTGCTCGCGATCCTTTTTCTGAAGCCGCGAAGACGCGAATTTTCTACAACAAAAGGGGTGATATTACGGAGGCCGACATCGTTCTAAATCCACTTCAACAATTCTCGACCGACGGCACGTATGGCACTTTTGATCTCGAAACCACATTCGCGCACGAGGTCGGTCACTTGCTTGGTCTAAAACACTCTGCGGTGATAGGTTCGCTGATGTCCGACAAGGTCGCGCGAAACACAGGTCAAAGAATTTTGGATACTGTTCGGGCGATTCTTTCCGAAAGTGACGTAACGGCGATTAGAAATCTTTACGGCGCATATGCCGAGGAAGATTGCTGCGGCGCAATAACCGGCAAATTGCTTCTGCAATCTGGAAAAGGCGCGAGATTGGCAACTGTTTGGGCGGAAGATAGCGAGACGGGCTTGATTGTAGGACATACTGAAACTTCAGGCGACGGCAGTTATCGAATTGGAGGCTTGAAAAATGGCCGATATTCACTCTTTTGGCAGCGTAAGGAAAAAGTTTCGGGGCTTTCCTCTGGTGATATCGGTAAAGCAAATGTTGAAGAGAGTAACGTCGTCCTCGCAACTCAAAAAATCACCTCAGCCAGATCTGATGTTGTGCTCACGCACATCGGCAAGGACATGCAGCTTGGAGATTCGTCGATTGAAATCAGAGCCGGCGGGGAATATATGATCGTCGTCGGTGGCAAAAACCTTAAGGTTAATTCTGTGAATTTAGAGTTTAACTCCCCGTTTTTACAGGTTTATCCTGACTCTCTGCGTTCCGAAGACTTTGGTGACGAGGTCGAAGCGATCAGCTTCATTCTAAAAATCGATTGGGAGGCTCCGGCAGGCGTTTACTCGATCTTTGCACGCGACCACGAAGGCCGGCGGACCGTGCTAGTCGGTGCGATCACCGTCCAAAACACACTCAGATAATTCTTGTGTAATCGTCAGTAAGTGCCATTTCTGAGCTTGCATTTCGTTTCAGCTTGTGGATAATTGTGAATGTTCACCTCCCGGTGAACATTGATCACTTCGGTGATCGAGAGGCGGCGGTGTGGGAGACGTCGCCTCTTTCGTTTTTAAATCGCATTGGCTTGACCTTAAAGATAATCAGCGTAAAATCAAGTTTGTTAGAACGGATAGGGCAGTTTCGTTCGCTACGGAATTGAAATCTAATCTTTGGATATTAAGAAGCCGCGGGTTTTATACGCCGGCGGCCTTTTTATTTTTTATATGAAAACTGGCGAAACGGGCTGGTTCAAAAAGTGGCTTTACAACGGCGTCCAAGAGATCGAGGGGCCGAATGAGCCGGAAGGCAGACACGCAAGTCACCCGTGGTGGAAGGTGATGTGTCTCACCGGCGTCGATTATTTTTCGACGCTTGGCTATCAGCCGGGAATTGCGTTTCTCGCGGCAGGTGTTCTTTCTCCAATCGCGACCTTTATTCTCGTCCTTCTTACACTATTTGGCGCATTGCCGATCTACAGCCGCGTTGCGAAAGAAAGTCCACATGGCGAAGGTTCGATCGCGATGCTCGAAGCTCTACTTTCGAGATGGAAAGGCAAGTTGTTTGTTCTTGTTCTCCTTGGCTTTGTAGCAACCGACTTTGTAATTACCATCACGCTTTCGGCTGCCGACGCTACAGCCCACGTTCTCGAAAACCCGTTCGTTCACGAACACCTTCCGTTTCTCGAACATCCGGTGATCGTGACATTTGCCTTGATCGCGTTTCTCGGCGTCGTTTTTCTAAAGGGTTTTAAAGAGGCGATAGGAATTGCTGTTTTTCTCGTTGCGATCTATATCCTGCTGAATTTAGTCGTTATCGGTGTCGGTCTCCACGAAGTCGTGACGCATCCTGAACTGCTGACGAATTGGCGCGAAGCGTTGTTTATGACAAAGGTGTCCTTCGGCAGTTATAACATTGCAGGGCTGGCGGGAATTGTGCTCCTTTCTGTTGTTAGCTTTCCAAAACTCGCACTTGGTTTGTCAGGTTTTGAAACAGGAGTGGCTGTGATGCCGCTCGTCAAGAGTCCAAATCGCATCGGCAATACGCGCAAAATGTTGATATCAGCGGCTTTGATAATGAGTTTCTTGCTCATTGCGAGCAGCCTCGTCACAAGTCTGCTAATTCAAAAAGAAGAGTTTTGTCCGCGAATCGACTGCAGCCTCGCAACACAAACGCATTCCGTTCCCGAATACTGCGCATGCACCGCCGAGCAAACTGCCGCCGGTGCTACAACCTTGCCCGGCAAGGCAAATGGCCGTGCGTTGGCTTTTATTGCGCACACTCATCTTGGAGATCTTTTTGGCACGATCTACGATCTCAGCACAATTATGATCTTGTGGTTCGCAGGTGCGTCGGCGATGGCCGGATTGTTAAATATCGTGCCGCGTTATTTGCCGCGATACGGAATGGCACCCGAATGGGCACGGGCGACGCGTCCGCTAGTGTTGGTATTTACCGGAATCTGTTTTGTGGTCACGTGGTTGTTTGAGGCAAACGTTGACGCGCAGGGCGGAGCTTACGCGACAGGCGTTTTAGTTTTGATGTCGTCTGCGGCGATAGCTGTAACTCTCTCAGCTCGACGGCGGCGCAGCCGTTGGACGTGGGCGTATTGGTTAATATCGGCAGTGTTTATTTACACGACGATCACGAATGTCATCGAGCGTCCCGACGGCATAAAGATCGCGTCGTTCTTTATCTTTGCAATAATCGCGGCGTCATTTATATCGAGGGCGATGCGTTCGACGGAGATTCGTATTGACAAGATCGAGCTTGACGAAGCGGCTCGAGCGTTTATCAACGAGTTGAATGACGAAGGCGAAATCCGCATTGTTACGAATCGCCGCGAGACCGGCGACATGACGGAGTATCGATTTAAGGAACACGAGAAACGTGTCGATAATCACATACCGTCATCTGATCCGGTATTGTTCTACGAAATCGAGCCAGGTGACTCGTCTGAGTTCAAGGGCAAGCTGTTTATCCGTGGCGTCGATGTCGAGGGTTATAAAATCCTTCGCACCCAGGCGCCGGCCGTGCCAAACGCGATTGCTGCGTTTTTGCTCTATTTGCGCGATAAAACAGGCAAGATCCCGCATGTTTACTTCGGCTGGAGCGAGGGAAATCCGATCATGTATCTTGCGAGATACATTTTGTTCGGCGAGGGCGACACCGCTCCGGTGACGCGAGAAATTTTGCGGCAGGCAGAGCAAGATCCAGAATTACGTCCGAACGTCCACGTCGGCGGCTAGGCGGAATTTGCCTCGGCCTTTTGTACCTTCATTTCCTTAAAACAATCTCTGCAGTAGACGGGGCGACCTTGCGAAGGATAAAACGGCACGGTTGTGACTTTGCCGCAGGTAGCACATTCGGCCGGCATTACGACGTGATGGCGTTTGCCGTCGACGCGAGCCTTCTCGATATCGGACAGTCGTTGGTTCTTCGCTTTTTTGCAAGGTTTGCAGCGTTTCGGTGGGTTTGTGAGCCCTTTTGCTTGAAAGAAGTCTTGTTCGCCCGCAGTCCACGTGAATGGTGCGCGGCAATCTACGCACTTGATGTCGACATCGATGTTGCTCGACGGCTCGCTGACGATCTGCTCAGCGTTCTCCTGTAGGCCATCGAATTTATTGTCGGACATTCCGGTCACCGTCCAAAAGCAATTGCTAAATCGTCACATCGCAAAATGTGTAGTAAATTTTACAATTGATCGAAGCGTAAAATCTTGCGTCGAGTTAATAAAATGCGAATGACTTCGACCTTACAACTACCTTTTTTTCGTGTCAAGCGTGTGAAGATATGAATATCCTTGTAATCGGTACTGGCGGACGCGAGCACGCGTTGTGTTGGGCGTTTAGCAAATCGAAAAGTGTCGAGCAGCTTTATTGCGCAAATGGCAACGCGGGCATCGCGCAGATCGCCGAATGTGTTGCGATCAAGCCTGACGAGATCGAGAAGCTCGCCGATTTTGCAGGCGAGAAGAACATCGATCTTACGTTTGTCGGCGGCGAGACTTCGCTCGCGCTTGGCGTCGTCGACGAATTCGAAAATCGCGGGTTACGGATCATCGGCCCGAATCGCGCAGCCGCACAACTTGAGGCGAGTAAGGCTTTTGGCAAGGATTTTATGGTTCGTCACGGCGTGCCGACTGCGAAGTACCGAAGCTCAAATTCGCCTGCGTCCGCGGTCGAGATCCTGAATGGCGGCGAATTTGGCGACGAATCGACTCCGGTCGTTGTTAAAGCTGACGGACTCGCGGCCGGCAAGGGCGTCGTAGTCGCAAAAAACCGCGCCGGGGCAATCGACGCGATAAACGAAATGGCTGCCCTCGTCGGCGCCGATGCTGCCGAAAAGATCGTCATTGAAGAATGCCTTTTCGGCCGCGAAGTTTCGCTGCTGATGTTCGCCGACGGCGAAAAGTTTGCTCTTATGCCGCCAGTTCGCGACCATAAACGTATCGGCGACGGCGACACCGGGCCCAACAGCGGCGGCATGGGTACGGTCACCGACGCCGCGATTCTGCCGGGTGACGAGATCGATGACATAGTTCACACGATCATCGAGCCGACGCTTTCAGGCTGTATCGAAGATGGCTTTCCGTTTCGCGGGATTTTGTTTCTCGGCCTGATGATGACAACGTCGGGGCCGATGCTACTTGAATACAATGTCCGCTTTGGCGACCCCGAGACGCAGGCGATCCTCGTCCGTCTGGAAACCGATCTTGTCGATATCTGCGAAGCGGTGCTCGACGGAAGGCTTTCGACGCTCGATATTAAATGGCGGGCCGGAAGTTCGGCCTGCGTCGTTCTCGCTTCCGAAAACTATCCCTCAAAACCCCGAATCGGCGACGTTATCACCGGCCTCGACAAAGTTACCGGCGTCGAGGTCTTTCACGCAGGTACGTCAGAACCACCTGCGGTAGCGGGTGGTTTAACGGGGAAGATGAGTGAGCTTCAACCGCCCGCTACCGCCGGCGGTCCTGACTTTATCACCTCCGGTGGCCGCGTCCTTGGCGTCACCGCGACCGGCGGCGACCTCGAAACGGCCATTGCGACCGCCTATGCCGCCGTCGAACACATAAGCTGGCCGGGAATGCAGTATCGAAAGGACATCGGCCGGTAAAAACAACTTCTTAAAAGCTCCCCGCCTTCGTAAGGAGGGGAGCTTCGGACGAGATTTTAGCTTGTAAATGTCAGCTTACAGCCTTTATTTTCCGCTCAAACTCTCGAGCTTCCTTCAATAAGCTGTTCTTACGGCAGAATTCAGCGAGTTTTTTATAACGGGCGACGATGTCGATGTCTGAGAGCCAGCAGACCTTCGCCGTGCATTCGGGACAGGCGTCTACGGTGCGACGGTCGGTTTCGCCGATGTGGTTCGTGCCGCTCATCACGCATTCGTATTTTGTGCAGTGACGCATCGAGAACATATGACCGGTCTCGTGCGCCGCGATCTTCAACGTGCGAAGCAGGAAAGTCGCGCGATCGGCTTTGAGCTCAAGGCGTTTCAGCGACCAGACGCCCACGCGATTTTCTAAGCTCGCCTGCCCGAACACGTAATTCATCGAATCGTCCGGATACAAATCTTCGTTCGTGAACGCGATCAACGCTGCGGCGTCAGCAGGCAGAATCTTCGGCAGAATGTCTTTGAGGATGTGTCCGGTCTTGATCTGCCGCGTGTTCAAAAGGCGGTTCTGACGCACATTCGGAAACGCCGCCTTTAGCTCGCGTCGCGGCATCTGTTCGACGCTCAGATCGTAGAACGCTGCAAGGTAACCGGCGGTCGTGGCGATTATTTCCTTTTGCTGCGGCGTAAACGTGCCGAGCGGAAGCACGTAGATCTTTTGCCGCTCTTTCGTCGGTTTTGTCGGATCGCTGTCGAGATATTCGTCAAACGTCTGCCCCGGCTCGGTGTGCGAGCCCAACCAGTCATACGCCTCAGGCTTGCCCATCGGAGCGAAAAACGGCTCGACCTTCTTCATCGCCGCCCGAAGCTCTTGAATCTCCTTCTTCGCTTCGCGTGCGGTGTTCGACGAGGGTTTGTCCTCGGACGCGGAGCAGGAAACCAGGAAGAGAGCTCCCACGAAACACACAAAAAACACGAAAATTAGGACTCCAGGCGAGTAATCTCTTTTCGTATTTTTCGTGTGTTTCGTGGGCATGCTCTTGCTTTCACTAGTATTCTTCCAGTGATGTTGAGTAGGATTCGAAGTTCCGTTTCATCTCACCGATCGAATCGCCGCCAAACTTTTCGCGCATGGCGTTGGCAAGGACGATCGCGATCATCG
>JANOGL010000265.1:0-4254 GCA_031405985.1 Acidobacteriota bacterium
ACGCGCAACATTGAAAAAGTTGTTCTTCGCATCATCGAACGACATGTATTTTGTTATGTCGCCGAACTCCCGCGGCAGCTCTGTCATCAGTCCGAGAAAGAACGCCGCATTCGCCATTTCATCAATGATCGACGGGCCGGCGGGCAAATATCTCGCCTCGATCCTGAGGCTCGGTCGGTCGCCCAGGATGCCGTAACAAGGGCGATTCCAACGCCAGATCGTTCCATTGTGCAGCCGCCATGCGGCAAGTTTCGGGATCTTGCCGCTCATCAAAGTCTCGAGCGAATTTTCCTCGACGGCCTGCGTCAACAAAATGCGAAACCTGATCGCATCCTCGCGTAGAACCTCGATGATCGAGTCGTTGACCCAGCGATCGCCGAAGTTTACACGCGGCGTCTGGTTGCGTTCCTTATGCACATGCGAACGAGTGTCAATCGCGTGCTGAAACAGCGCGATCCGGGTCTCGTGCCACAAACGATGATTAAGGAGCACCGGCGAGTTAACAGCCGAGGCAAGTACAGGCGCGGAGATCGCCTGCGCCCAGTTGTAATATCTGACAAAGTCCTTCGCCCCGACCTGCAGGTGGATCTGAAAGCTCGTGTTACAGAATTCGATAAACGTATCCTGCAAAGTCAGCTGCAGTTCATCAAGACCTTTTATTTGAATGAACCTGTCCTTGCCGTGCAGCTTTGTGACGACGCGGTCGATCTCGTCGTATCTCGGATGCGGCGTCATGTTGTCGTGCGTCAGATCCGATTGCTGTATCGTCGGCAAAATTCCGGCCAAAACAACCCCTGCATCTAATGTTGCCGCCGCGTCGCGAACGACATTGATGATCTCGTAAAGCTCTTTCTCCATCAGCGAGAGACAATCTCCGTTAAAATTTAGCGGCGTAAGATTGGCTTCGAGATTGAACAGCCCGATCTCGGTTGTCAGGCGGCCGTCGCGCGCCTCCTCGATGATCTCGCACGCGATCGGCGCGGGGCGCATCGCCGAATCGACGAGAAACATCTCCTGCTCGGCACCAATGCGCCTAACATCTTCCTCAAACAAATCTGCTTTGAGCATCTGTTCCAGAGCCTGCAGATCGTTCAGCACGCCGAGCGTGAACGTACGCATCTGCTCGTCATCATATTCGGTTCTTACCTTATGATCGCCCATCGACACTCGCCTCCCATTTAAACGGCCCGCTGGTATCGTGTCGCCGACGGCTGACGATCAGTTTATTGTTCACCCATCGACGACGCCGGAATCCGAGCAGGTGAAAAATCTGCAGCGGAAACAAACGGGCGATGTTCGTGTTAATTATCAGTGTCGCCGGATCGACCGAGTTGCGCCTAACTCCCGGCAGGATGTGAATTATGTTTTGGATTCTCATTCGCCGCAAAACACCTGACAGCCACAGCCAAAACGGCGATATTCTGTGACCGATAAAGAAACCGTCCTCACCCAGCTTTTGATAAAGCGGCATTAAGATCTGTCCTGACCGTGGCGCACACACCGCGCCGCCCTCGTCTCTTGCGAGAACCTGGCCACGCTCGATCTGATCGAAGTTATTAAAGCCCGGGTTCATTTCGAACTCATCACTTGGACGAACCGCGTGACGATGAACGATCTCGAAAATTGCGCCGCCTGAGGTCTTGCCGAGCAGCCGCGATTGCGAAGCTTTGAATTCCGGCACGTCTTTTTTGTCGAGAAGGCCCGAATTCGCGAGCGCAAGCCAGATGAGCGCCCTGTGATTTTCCACCGTTTGTGTAGAAAGATGCTCACCGCCTTCAAACCCGAGCGTGACGGCGCCGGCGTTGTTCAGATATTCGAGCAGCGTGCCCTCAAGTTCCTCTTCGATGCCGAGCAGTATAGGAACCGGAAACTTCTGTGCAAAATTGCGGTTCCGCAAAGTGTCCCCAACGGTCGCGAAGGGCATTCCCTCGGACGATGTCGAATGAAGATCGACAACAAATACTTCGTCCATCGCGGTGATCAAGAGACTGTCGAAAACTTGATCGAGCTCGGCCAGCTCCATCCCCTCCGAGCTGTTAAAAAACTCTTCGGCCTTGTCACCGCTCATTGTTTTTGCCGTCCAACCGCGATTTAAATCGGCGTCGATGAACCTCTTGCCCATTCGTAGAGCGCGCGTATTGCCAGCTAGAAAATACACACGTCCTTTCAGCTTACCTTCCAACTTCGCGATCTCGCTCGACACGTTCGAAAGCGCCAAAAACCCCGCCGGCTCATTCCCGTGAATACTGCCGATCACGATCAGCGTCGGACCGGCCTGATTGCCGACATACGCGCCGATGACGTGTTCGCCTTCTTCATTTTCCGACAGGTGGTCGTGTTCGGTAACGGATTCCACAGTTATCGTTCGTTCTACAGCCGACGGTTTCATACTTTTGACAGTCCTTCGCTCTCAACCGAATAACGCAATCATCATTCCAGTAAACCGTAACACCGCATTGGCGTAAATATCCGTAAACACACGCGGGCGATAGCGAGTTGTGGTAGTTGGTTGTGACTTTTTCGCAAGACAGTGTGGAAAACTTCGCATGAGAATCGAGAAAACAGCCTGTAAATAATGAGGTTGCCGATGGCATAACGCTTGCACAGGTCTTTCACAGGCGTAACCGACGTTATCAAGTGTTTAAGGAAGTATCGATATGAGAGTTTTGATTGGTTTCAACGGATCCAGAGCTTCACGGGATGCGCTCGAGGATTTGAAGTTTGCCGGTCTGCCGGACGATACGGAAATTCAACTTGTAACAGTTGCCGAATCGTGGCTATCACCCAAAACATCGGACGAAGCTCGATCAGTATCTAAAGAAGGAGCGAAGATCGTAAGCGGCTTCAAAAAAAAGTGGAAAGTGTCGGCCTACGCAAGCGAAGGTTCCCCGCCAAGAGAAATTCTGTCAGCCGCCGAAAATTTCAGACCCGATCTGATCGTCGTGGGCGAGCCGCCCCAGGAAGCTGATCACAATAAGATGTTCCTCGGGCAAACCTCTCAGATTGTCCTTACCGAATCGTCCTGCTCGGTTCGGATTGCGCGCAAAAGCACGGCGAACGACGACCGCGAACGGATAGTCGTCGGCTTTAACGGTTCACCGGCTGCAATGCTGGCGGTTGAATCGACAGTTGCCCGAAGTTGGCATGCGAATGCCGAAGTAAAACTCCTCGCGGTCGCGGATTCGTCGGTTTTAGGCTCTATCGGCCGATTCGCGCCGCAAATGACCGACTCAGTTATCGAAGAAAAATTGGCACATCAGTGGGCCGAAACATTGGCCGACGTGGCGCTCGAGAAATTACAGAAAGCAGGAATCCAGGCCTCTCTGCAAGTCGCCTTTGGCCACCCGAAAGAGATCATCGCAAAAGAGGCCGAACGTTGGAACGCAACCTCGATCTTCGTCGGACCACATTGTTCACTAAATTCCTACGAAAGATTTTTGATCGGCAGCGTCTCAGCCTCGCTGGCAGCACATGCAAACTGCTCGGTCGAAATAGTCCGTCCTTCTCCGACCCATACTTAATAATCAGTACCTTATTCAAGGAACCGCCCTCGATCCGCGTCCTGCCGTCAGCGGATTGGTAGATTATCAGCTCACTCGTCGTCATCAGTAACTCATTTCCTTCGGCGTAATCCTTACTCGACTATCCCGCTTGGCATTGAATCGATAATCTTCATCGTCTTAACGCTCACGGTGCAGACGCGCGTGACGAGGTCGATGACGTGTTCTTTGTAGTCGGCGAAGCGGTATGTGTTGAATCTTTCGGCGATGGTTGGGTCTTTTGGTTTGCGTTCTTTGTATTGGTCAAGTATCCATTCGAGAGCCGAGCGGTTGCCGAGTTTGTATTCCCATGCCGTTTGCGGAACGCCTTCGAGATGCGTGTGAGAATCGATGTGAATGACGCCGTTTTCTTTGTCTGCCTTGAGTTTCGGGGCGGGCTTTGGCGTGAAGTCCTCAGCGGATGTCGGCGCGAGATCTTTGCGAACAAGCGGGTAAGGCTCGGCCGATTCATAATTTATGTGCAGATCCATCAGCGCTTTGCCGAGCTTTGCCCACTCCAAAGCGTTTTTGTAAACCGGAATTCTCGGAAACTCGCGTTTCAGATTCTGTTCGTATTTCTCGCGATACGGCGGATAATGCAGCACGGCGTAAACATAATGAAAGATGTCCTCCTTGCTCAACCCTTTCGCCCCACGCCGGGCAAATTCCTCGACCGCCCAATCGGTGATGTTGTCGTGTTTTTCGGTCTTGTTCT
>JANOGL010000267.1:0-21767 GCA_031405985.1 Acidobacteriota bacterium
AAGGAAGAGCCAACGGAAACAGTATAAATGAATTTTGTTCCGCCTAATTCAACAATCGGCGTGTTCGGCAGCGGGCAGTTGGGACGGATGTTCGCTATCGAAGCGCGTAAAGTCGGCTATCGCGTGCATACGTTCTCGCCTTACACCGGCACACCAACCGGCCAGGTTGCTGACATCGAGACGTGCGCCGAATACGAAGACATCGATGCGGTGCGTGAGTTTGCGCGAGGCGTCGATGTCATAACTTTTGAATTCGAGAATGTGCCGTCGGCGACTGTCGATGCCGCTGCCGAGTTTGTCGATGTTCACCCCAAGGGCGAGATACTTCACACGACGCAAAATCGTCTGCGTGAGAAAACTTTTCTTTCGCAAAATGGTTTTCCCGTTACGTCGTTCAAACACGTCACGACAATCGACGATTTAAAAAATGCGATTGATGAGATCGGGTTGCCGTGTGTTTTGAAAACTACAGGTTTCGGCTATGACGGAAAAGGTCAGGTGAAAATCAAATCGACTGACGAGATAGAAGCAGTGTATTCTGCTCTCAACAGCGCAGACGCTGTGCTCGAGGCGTTTGTTGATTTTGAAAAAGAAGTGTCCGTCGTCTGCGCACGCGCGCAAGCCGGCGAGTTTGCACACTACGGCTTGATCGAAAACGAACACGCTAATCACATTCTCGACGTTTCGTTCTCACCGGCAATCGTATCTGAAAAAGTTTTTAACGAAGCTGTCGAGATCGCCCGAAACATCACAGACACAATGAGTTACGTCGGCACGCTCTGTGTCGAATTTTTCCTGACAAAGGACGAAAATCTGCTTGTTAATGAATTAGCGCCGCGTCCGCACAATTCAGGACACCTCACATTCGACGCCTGCGTTACTTCACAATTTGAGCAACAGCTTCGCGCCGTTTGCGGTTTGCCGCTTGGCTCGACCGAGTTTTACAAACCCGCTGCGATGGCGAATCTGCTCGGCGACCTTTGGCAAAGCGGCGAGCCGAATTGGGCCGCATCTCTCACAGATACAAACGTCAAACTTCATCTCTACGGCAAAACCGACGCAAAGCCCGGCCGTAAGATGGGGCACATTACCGCAATGGCGGCGACGAGTGAGCTGGCTGTCAAGATCGTGAAAGAGGCGAAAGCAAAACTACATTCTGCGAGCCAACACGTCACAGGCTAGAACGCCGACGAATCCGGTCATCATTGCGCGTTGCTGCGACGGCAAGCTAAACTCAAGTCTGATGGCTGAGTCGCTTACATTCTCAAAAACTACTGATCGAGCAACGCTTTATGACGAGATCGTGCCGCAGATCGAAGCGTTGGTTGCGGGCGAGAGCGACGTGATTGGAAATCTCGCGAATATCGCTGCGGTTCTGAGGCAGGCATTAGGGTTCTTTTGGGTTGGTTTCTATTTTGCGAAGGACGGGCAGCTTGTCTTAGGGCCGTTTCAAGGACCACTGGCTTGCACGCGGATCAAGTTTGACGAGGGTGTGTGTGGTCCGCTTATTTAACTCGCAAAACCGTGATCGTTCCCAATGTAGATGAGTTTCCTGGTCACATCGCTTGCGCATCGGACTCGAAGTCAGAGATCGTCGTCCCAATTTTTGACAAAGGCGATAGTATTTTTGGCTTGCTCGATGTCGACAGCGACAAGCTCGATGACTTTTCGCAATTGGACGCTGATGGGCTCGGCAAAATTGTAACCATAATCGAGCGAATCATTTAGGGCCACACGAACCCTGATTTTCATATGACAACTGTTGAATACCCTCTGTGGGTTTGGATCACATTTTTTGCAGTCGTGCTGACTGCGCTGTTTGTCGATATCGGCATCGTCAATCGTAAATCGCACGCGCCGACGCGTAAGGAAACATTCGGCTGGAGCGTCGTCTGGGTTTCGCTTGCGTTTGCATTCAATGTATTTGTTTTTTGGCAATTCGGCATCGACAAGGCGAAACTCTTCTTCACGGGTTATTTGATCGAATTGTCGCTTTCGGTCGACAACCTCTTCGTCTTTCTGCTGATCTTTGCTTTTTTCAAGGTTCCAAAAAAGTATCAGCATCGCGTGTTGTTCTGGGGCATAATGGGTGCTCTCGTGATGCGAATGATCATGATCTTTGTCGGAGCCGAGCTTGTCGAGCGGTTTCATTGGATTATTTATGTGTTCGGCGCGTTTCTTGTTTACACGGGCTTGAGCATGTTTCGCGAAACGGACGAACATTTTGAACCGCACGAAAGTGCACTCGTGAAACTCGCTACAAAATACATCCGCATCTCAAAGCACTACGACGGCGATAAATTTATCGTCGTACAAGACGGTGTTCGCACTGGCACGCTACTACTGCTTGTTTTGATCACCGTAGAATTCACCGATCTGATCTTCGCCGTTGATTCGATACCGGCTATCTTTGGAATTACGACAGATCGCTTTATCGTTTACACGTCTAACATATTTGCGATTCTGGGTCTGCGGACATTTTTCTTTCTGTTGGCCGATCTTGCCGACCGGTTTCACTATCTCAAGATCGGGCTGGCGTTTATTCTCACGTTTATCGGCATAAAAATGCTCTTGCCTCTTGCTGCGACAGGTTTGATAATGATACTAGGCGAGTCGGACGGCTCGGCCTTTGCAAATTTCCTGCGGCGGTTCTTAAATCATGAATTCGAGCAGACGGTCATCAACATCTCGCTCGGTATCGTCGTCGGAGCGATAGTGGTCTCGATCATTCTGTCACTCATCTTTCCCAAACACGTAGTAGAAAGCGAGACCGAGACAAGTGCGTTCTAAATGAGCGATAACAAATACAAAAAGTTTTACTTCGATTGGTGGAAGATACGTAAGAGCACGATCTATCTCATCATCGCGATTGTCGTGATAGGCGGCGGTCTTTCGTTGGGTCTTAATTACGCATCGAGAAATAACTGGTTCATCACGGATGAAGTCGGCGACATTCCGCAGGACGCGGCGCGCATCATTTCGTTCGAGGGAGAAGTGCGGATCACGCGTGCGGCGACGCGTGAAACGATACTTGTCACAAAGGAAACTTACGTTGCTGCGGGCGACACGATTCAGACTCTGGCTGACGGACGTGCGATCGTTCAGATGATAGACGGGTCAAAATATTCCGTACGGCCAAACAGCACGATTGTTGTCAAAGATACGAATTCGCTTTTCGGCGGAAAGAATGTGCGCGTGTCACTCGATGACGGCCAGTTAAATGTCCGCACTGAAGAGCAGCAGAACGCGCAGAACATCGTCGAGGTCGCCGACACCGAAAACCGCTTGCTGCCAAACACCGACGCCAGTTTTAACGCCGATGGACAAATTAATGGCGGCGAGATACGCGTCAGCCGCGGAGGTGTCGAAACAAGTATCGCCGGCAGTCAGACGACGATAAAAGAAAACGAATTCGCATCTGTCAACGGCGGCAAACTCTCGGGTCGCGAAAAGTTGCTCGCGCCGCCGCAGCAAGTTGCGCCTGAAAACTCGACACAGATCGTCGATACCGGCGGCGGCGTGTCAGTCACATTTGTCTGGCGAGATGCCGACGGCAATCCGGCAGCAAATTATTATTTGCAGGTTTCGCGCTCGGCGACGTTTTCTGCGGACGCGTTTATCATCGATCGGGGCTCACTGCAATCTCGTGATTTTCGTTTGAACCAAATCACGCCCGGAACTTACTACTGGCGTCTAAAATCGACAGGCCGCTCAGGACAAACCACCGATTGGAATGAGCAGTGGAAATTTACCGTCGTGCAAGGCTTAACCGGCAGCCAGATCGACGCAAGCGATTTCAAAGTCGAAAACGTCGGCGGTCGTATTTATCTTATCAGTGGAAAAACCCGGCCCGGCATGGTCGTGCGGTGTCAGGGTCGCGAAACGTTTGCGAAATCTGACGGCTCTTTCCGTCTGCAAATTTCCTCGCCATCAATTTCTGCAACCGTCGAGATCAGCGATGATCGAGGCAGCCGTTCGGGCTATGTGATCTCGCTCAAGAGCGGCGCGGTGCTTCGGCGGTATTAATGGCGGACATCGATCTAAAATACGGCCGCGAGTCGTTTCCGCTAGAATACGATCCTGAGCGTTTTAAGATTCTCGGCGCGAATAGCAATGTAACTTCACTCTCCGACGCCGAGATCGGCGACAAGCTCGATCAGCCGATTGATTCACAGCCATTAGAAGAAATAATTACATCGGGCGAAACCGTTCTCATTGTCGTTCCCGACGCTACCCGACAAACCGGAAGCGGACAGATCTTAAATTTAATTATTCGTCGTCTTATCGCAAGCGGTACGGCACCGCACGAAATCACAATTATTTTTGCGACCGGCATTCACCGCAAGGTCACAAGTGAAGAAAAAGCCGCGATTCTCACGCCGTTTATTCTGCAGCGAATAAAAACGCTCGATCACGATCCACGCGACTTGATGCAGATCGTGCGGCTCGGCGAAACCAAAAGCGGCATCGCGGTCGAGCTCAATCGCGCAGCCTTAGAGCACGATCATGTGATAGCCGTTGGCGGCGTAACGTTCCACTATTTCGCAGGTTTTACCGGCGGTAGAAAGCTGATCTGCCCGGGTCTCGCTTCGTCGCGAACGATCTCTGCGACGCACAAACTCGCATTCGATTGTGAGACCTTATCTCGTCGCGAAGGCGTCGATACCGGTTTGCTGGACGGTAACGCGGTTCACCAAGTGTTTGTCGAGGCCGCTGCGTTTGCCCCGCCGTCATTCTCCATTAACACGATTACTAACGACGACGGCACGATTGCGGATTTGTTCTGTGGCGACTGGCTTGCTTCGCATCGATCGGCTTGCGACGCGTACGCAGATCAACACTCTATCTTGATCAGCGAAAAACGGGACGTCGTGATCGCAAGCTGCGGCGGTTATCCCCACGATGTCAATGTGATACAGGCGCACAAAGCGCTCGAGGCTGCGTCGCACGCTTGTAACGATGGCGGAACGATAATTCTGCTGGGAGAGTGTCGCGACGGTCTTGGCCGCGATGATTTCTTACATTGGTTTGAAGTTGAGAACAGCTCGGCTCTTGCAAAAAAACTATGCGAGAAATATCAGGTCAACGGTCAGACAGCGTGGAGTTTGTTGAGAAAGGCCGAGCGATTCGATGTGCGAATCTGTACGGAACTGGACGACGCAACGGTCGAGAAAATGTGTTTGAAAAAAATAGAGGCAGGTGAAATATCTACGTTCGCCAGAAACAAAAACGCCCTCGGCTACATAATGCCGATGGGCGCAAAATTCAGAGTTACAGACTAGTTATTTTTTTACTGCGAAGCTTCGCGCAATCGAGTCCGTCTGGGCGCGGATCGAGCGGAGGATATCTTTTTGTCCCTGAAAGCGCAGAATATAGATAGTCGTATCATCCGCTTTCAAAAAGTAGAATCGTCCGGCCATATTTTTCCCTGCGGCGACGTATTCAAAATTAAATATCGAGCCGCGCAGCTTGCCCGAAAAATTTTCTTCACGTCCTGCAACAAAACCCTGGCGAAATTGCAGCTTCTTTTCTTCGTCCTGATGAATCACGTCGGTAAGCAGCGTGTCTTTTGCGATAGTCAGTTTTCGAACTTCGAGCGAGCCTTCGTTGCGGTCAACAAAAACATAGCCGACATTCGGATTCGTCGCCGACGGTTTCGCCGTCATCTTCCACTTCGCGTCCGGCAGATCGAAGATATAATCGACGTTCGGGTCGCTGAATGTCTCGCCTTGCGCAAATGCGGCAAGGCTCGATAAAAGCATCAGAGCGGATAAACTAACGAACCTGAGTTTTTGTAAATTCATTTTTTCCTCGGTCACCGTCATTTTAGCTCAATAAACGCTAAAGTTCGAGGTTTTTGATGTGTAGGCGCCGCCCTTTGTTGTCTGTTTTGAAGCACATCATTGGGTATTTTTTCGCCAAAAGCCGTATTATCAGCGTCTAACGTTCGGCATCTATTTTAGCGATTTATTATTTTGGGGTATTTAACAATGAAAAGATCAGCATCGATTTTTAACAAATTTGCCGCAGCAGCGGTTATCTGGACACTCCTTGCACCGGTTCAGGTGCTGCGAGCCGAGCAGCCGTTGGCGGCAAAAGCTTTGACAGCAGAACAAAAGATACTGCACGTGCTCAATCGGCTCGGGTTTGGTGCACGTTCCGGCGATATCGAAAAGGTAAGAGCCATGGGTTTGCAGAAATATATCGATCAGCAGCTCAATCCGGCGTCGATCAACGACACGATTGCTGATGCTAAGGTCAAGAACCTTGACATCTTTGGCATGACAACGGCCGAGCTATTTGCAAAGTATCCGAATCCCGGAGCGTTGTTACAGCAACTCGAGGGACGCAATCGTAACCAACCAAACGCGCAAAACCCAAATGGGCAGAACAATGTACAGAATCCAGATCAGATGACGCAAGACGAGCAACGTGAACGCCGACAAAAGATCGCCGAGCTTTATCAAAAGTACGATCTTAAACCTGCGGCGCAGATCGTTCCGCAGATCGTCGCAAACCGCGTGCTTCGCGCAGTTTATTCCGAGAGACAGTTGCAAGAGGTGATGGTTGATTTTTGGCAGAATCACTTTAACGTTTTCGCTGGCAAAGCTGCTGTGCGTTGGTATATTCCGAGTTACGAGCGAGACGTGCTGCGCAAAAATGCGCTCGGTAACTTCAAAGATCTCGTTGTCGGCACGGCGCAACATCCGGCGATGCTTTTTTATCTGGATAATTTCGAATCGGTTTCGCCAAATGCGCAAGCTCCGGGAAACAATCAGAATGCACAACGTCTGCAGCGAATGATGCAAAGCGGCGGTCAGCTAAATTCGCGCGCTCGTGAACAGATCAAGCAGCGAACCGGTGCGACCGATGCGCAGATCGATCAGCGCCTCAATGAGATGCGCAACAATCCGCAGGCAGCACAGCAGAGACAACGTCGCGGTATTAACGAAAATTACGCACGCGAACTGATGGAGCTGCACACGCTCGGCGTCGACGGCGGTTACACACAGAAGGACATTGTCGAGGTCGCGAAGTGTTTTACCGGCTGGACGATCGCCGATCCGCGCGGTTATCGACGCGCAGCGGCAGCGACGATTCAGGGAACCGAAGATCGTCGGATGGATCGTCTGCAAAGATTGCAGGGCGTTCCAGACGATGTTGACAGCGGTGAATTTTATTTTAACTCGCGTTGGCACGAGAGCGGCGCGAAAAATGTGCTGGGCCAAAAGATCGACGAAGGTGGCGTAAAAGACGGCCTGAAGGTCATCGATACGCTTGTCGCTCATCCTTCGACAGCGAAGTTTGTTGCTAAGAAACTTGCCGTAAAATTCGTCAGCGACACGCCGAGCGATAAGCTTGTCGGGCGCGTCGCTGATGCTTTCAGCAAATCGAAGGGCGATATCAAGACGACCTTGAAAGCATTGTTCAGCGACAATGAGTTTTTTGCGATTGAGAATTATCGCGCAAAGATCAAGTCGCCATTCGAGTTGGTGGTGAGCTCGATCCGGGCGCTCGGCGCCGACACCAACGCGAGCCCGGCGATGCTCGCGATGCTAAACAAACTTGGCGAGGTTCCTTACGCATATCAGGCGCCGACAGGTTATCCCGACACTGCCGAAGATTGGGTAAACACCGGCGCGCTGCTTGAGCGATTGAATTTTGCAGTCGCGATCGCGAGCAATCGCATTCCCGGCACACGCGTCGATCTGAAAAAGTTCGAGTCAAAGGATAAGTCACAGATCCTGGACAAATCGATCGCGACACTACTCGACGGCGAAATTTCGGCTGTCACGAGATCGACTTTGCTAAAACAGATCGAGCAGCCTTTGCCCGAAGTAAAAGCGGGCAATGACCTCGGTGACGCCGAGATGGAAGTTCCCAACATGCGCGACGGTCAGCGAAATCGGCAGGCACGCCTGCTTAATCCATCGGGTGACCCTGAGGTCTTCAAGATCGTCAGCCTCGTGCTTGGAACGCCTGAATTTCAGCGTCAATGAATGATTTGTTGATGCTTAACTAGTCGGTGGTCCCAAAACGTGGCTGCCGACAACTTTTTTGCGAAAAAGCGATGAGAAGATTATTTTTCATTTTATTCGTTACGAGTTTACTTGCCGGAACCGTCGCGCACTCGCAGACGGTGACAAATCTTGCAGATAAACAGAGGTACGAGCTCGCCGCCGAGTATTCGCGCTCACACAACGGCGTCGCCGTACTTGTGATGAAGGGCGACAAAATTGTCTTTGAAGATTATTCAACCGACGACGCTGAGAAAATGCCGTGGTTTCTTGCAAGTGGGACAAAGTCGTTCGCGGGCGTTATTTGTGCGGCGGCCATCGAGGACAAACTCATTAAGAGCTTTGACGAGAAAGCTTCCGACACGATCACCGAATGGAAGTCCGATCCGCGAAAATCGAAGATTACGATTCGCCAATTGCTTTCTCTCACTAGCGGAATTGATGCCGGGCAGATCGGCATTGTGCCAACGTACTTCGAAGCGATATCGAGTCGAGCGTCATATGAACCTGGAACACATTTCGAATACGGTCCAGTGCCGTTTCAGATATTCGGTGAGTTGATGACGCGGAAACTGAAATCGAAAAACGAAACCGTAATGTCGTATTTGAAACGCCGCATCCTCGACCCGATTGGTCTGACTGTCGCCTTTTGGCGCAAAAAGAATGATCAGATACTTCTGCCGCAAGGGGCGAGCTTGACGGCTCGCGAATGGGCGAAGTTTGGGCTTCTGCTAAAAAACAATGGCAAGTGGAACGGCAAGCAGATCGTCGACGGTAAATTGCTCGACGAATTAACCGTCGGTTCGAAGGTAAATCCTGCGTATGGCATGACGTTTTGGCTGAATGCAAAAGGCACCGGGCCATCGGGCAACGAACGAATGAATGTCGGCGGCGAAGTTCTAAACGGCGGAAAACCGCTCGACCTTTTTATGGCCGCCGGAGCCGGTAACCAGCGGCTTTACGTGATCAGAAATCAGGATCTGGCCGTCGTCAGGTTTGGCATGTTCGGCGGCTGGGACGACCGCGAGTTTATTTCCAAGTTACTTACCGGGAAATGATCAGATGCGCCGCCCGAGAGCAAATAACTTTATCGTTACGAGCCCCGCGACAAAGCCGCCGATATGCGCCGCATAGGCGACCCCGCCGGTTCCTGCCGGTGTGAAATAGCCGAGCACTATTTGATAAACGATCCATAAACCGATTGCGACAAAGGCTGGTACGGTCGTGAGAAAGTTGAAGATGATCGCGCGAACTTCGCGTTTTGGAAACAGCAGAACATAACCACCAAGCACGCCGGAGATCGCGCCGGACGCGCCAAGCATCGGGATTATCGAGTCCGGCCCCATTATTATCTGCGCAGCAGCGGCGGCAAATCCGCAGAGCACATAAAACACAGCGAAACGAATGTGACCGAGAAGATTTTCGAGATTGTCGCCGAAAATCCACAAAAACATCATGTTGCCGAAGATGTGCATGATGCCGCCGTGCATAAACATCGAGCTTAAGAAATTAAAATACACCGGCAACGGCGTCGCGTAATGCGGAACTTGAACAGTTTCTCCGCTTGGATCGCGTAAGATCTGCACACTTGTCAGATCGACGCCGGTCATCACCTCTTTCGGCACGAGCGAGAATGCGTAAGTGAATGCATCATTACCGCCAAGCTGCTGTAGCAGCAAAAAGACAAGCACGTTTATGCCGATGTACGCGTAATTTACTATCGGCGTAATCGTGCGGTCAGAATTGTCGTCACCGATTGGAAACATAGGTTTCTTGTCCTTTTAATGGGTCTTCAACAACTCATAACCCTCGCTGCGGGCGACGAATGTCGCGGCTGTAAGATCACCGACCACGTTCAGGGTCGTGCGGCACATGTCGAGGATGCGATCGACGCCGAGGATGATCGCGATCAACGCCGGATCGATGCCGATCATGGCTAAGATTCCGATAATGAATGGAATCGAACCGCTCGGAACACCGGCCGTGCCGATGCCGCCAAGTATCGCCATATAAACGACCATAAACTGAACGCTAAGCGTAAGATCGACGCCCGCGAGCTGGGCGAGAAATAACACTGTCACACCTTCGTAAAGTGCAGTGCCGTTTTGGTTTGCGGTTGCGCCGACCGTCAATACAAAACTGTTGATCTCTTTCGGGACGCCCAGATTCTCTTCGGAAACTCTCAAGGCCGTTGGCAATGTTGCGTTCGACGACGAGGTCGAAAACGCCGTCACAATTACCGTCCAAACACGTCTGAAAAAGTCTATAGGATTTAGCTTTGAAAGCAGCCAGACCGAAAGTGAATAAACGCCAAAGAAGTGGAGTCCCAGTCCCAGCAGAACTGTCGCGACAAACCATCCAAGCGATTTAAGCAGATCTATGCCAAAAATCGCGATATTACTGAATATCAAACACGCCACGGCATACGGCGCGAACTTCATAATGATGTCGATGATCTTTGACGTGATCGCGAAAAGCGATTCCATAACACCGACAAATGGCGCCGACACCGGCCAGGGCAGCAGCGTGATCGCAACGCCGATGATCATCGCGAAAAACATGATGTGGAGCAGATTTGGCGGCACTTTTTTCGGGCTGGCAGGATTCTCTACATCGACGCCGGACAACGAGTAGAACAGATTGACTGGAACCACCGTCTTTACGACCTGCATCAACGGAGAATCCGCCTTTGCAGATTCGGCGGCCTTCTTTTGAGCTTCCGTCGCCGTGGACGCTCCGCTGCTGAATTTTTCCTTCAATTGAGCCGCGATCTCGGGACTGATCCTTTCACCGGGCCGGATCGTATTTGCGAGTCCGAGGCCAATAACGACTGAAATGGCTGAAATAATTATGCAATAGGCGAACGACTTTAGACCGATGCGGCCTAATTTGCGGATATCGCCGATACCCGCGACGCCGACCACGAGCGATGAAAACACCAGCGGCACGACGATCAGCAATAGAAGATTTAGAAATAACGAGCCGATAGGCTGAGTGATGTTTGCTATCGTCCATGCCACATTCGCGTGGCTGCCGCCCCAGAACTGATTTGCTACGAGACCGGCGATCACGCCAACCAGCAGCCCGATCAATATCTTAGTGTGCAGCGCCATCCCGCGCGGCTTGTCCGGCGTCTTGTCGTCAAGATCAGTCGCTATTTCACGTTCGTAATCGTCGGATGGAATCTTATCCTTGTCCTGTTCGCTCATGTCGTTTTGCGCTCCTGTTGTGATTATATTTGGTGTGAGTTTAGCAGAAGTGTTGAGATTTTTGTATTTATGGCACAAGATAATCCGAGCATGTTCGAGTCGATACATTTTCAATCCGGTGGCCGCAAAACGACCAGCGCGTCGAAGTTTGAGGTTTTGGAAAAGTTGCGCGCTGTTGTCAGCGCTGAGAATGTAGTTGTCGATCCTGAAAAGGTTGAGCCGTATGGAGCTGATGCCGTAAAGGAAAAATTTCCACCTGAGGCGGTTGTTTTCCCCGAGACGACCGATCACGTCGTCGCGATTATTAAGCTTGCCAATGAATATCTTTTCCCCGTAACTGCCCGCGGCGGCGGCGTCGGTTACACGGGCGGTGCTGTGCCGATTGACGGCGGTATCGTCGTCGGCACCGACCGGATGTACAAGATCATAGAGATCAATGTTGACGATCTTTATGCCGTTTGCCAGCCGGGAATCAAGACGATTGAGATTCAGCAAGCCGTTGAAGCCAAGGGCTTGATGTTTGCACCCGACCCGGCAAGTTATAAAGACAGTTTTATCGGCGGCAACATTGCCGAAAACGCCGGCGGCATGCGCACGCCGAAATATGGTGTGACAAAGCATCACGTTCTCGGTCTCGAGGTCGTAACAGCGACCGGCGAGATCATTCGCACCGGCGGCAAGACGGTCAAGAATGTCGTCGGCTTTGACCTGACGGGTCTGATGTGCGGCTCGGAAGGAATGCTCGGCATAATTACCGAGGCGACACTAAAACTTCTCCCAATGCCCGAGGCGACATCGACCGTGCGTGCAAACTTTCACTCGATGGAGGCCGCGTGTCGGGTGCTGACAAAATTCACGCCATTGGGATTGCTGCCGATGGCGATGGAGGTCATCGACAAATACTGCGTCGAGGCCGTCGAGCAAAATTTTGCATTCGGTTTGTCGAAGGATGCACAAGCGATCTTACTCGTCGCCGTCGACGGCTCGCGTGAAGAAGTCGAGCGGCAAGCCGCTATCGTCGAGCTCGTCATTACCGAGAACGGCGGCTTTGACGTCGTCCGAGCTCGCAGCAAAGATGAGGAAGACAAACTCTGGGACGTCCGCCGTGCGATCTCGCCCTCGTTGATGAAATACGGCACGCTGAAGATCAACGAGGACGTCGTCGTGCCGCGAAGCAAAGTTCCCGAGCTCGTCGCAAAGATCGATGAGATCGGTAAACGGCACAACACTTTCGTCGCGAACTTCGGCCACGCCGGCGACGGCAACATTCTCGTTAATTTTGTCGTTGATCGCGACGATTCCGACGCAATAGCGCGTGCTCGGAAATGCGTTGCTGAAACTTTTCAACTGTCAGTGAGTTTGGGCGGTACGATCTCCGGCGAACACGGCATCGGCTATGTCAAAGCTCCGTATCTCAGCTACGCCATCGATAAACCGACGCTCGAAATTATGAAAGCCATCAAAAAAGTCTTCGACCCAAACGGCATCCTCAATCCGGGCAAGATGTTTGTGTAATATAGCTATAAACTTGAATGGATGATGGAGTTCAGTATGACGAAATTGGAATTTATTGCACGACAATTTGGAAAAGCTCAAAAGAAACGATACGAACACTATGTTGTTACACGAATCTGGCATCTTCTTCAAGATTTGGATATTAAATGTATTACTCAACAGCATGTGAATAAGCCAGACGGGAAGAGATATCTTACTGATATGTATTTTCCGCAACTTGGGCTGCATGTCGAGGTAGACGAAGCCCATCATGTAACTCAGCTCGAATTAGATCAAGTCAGACAACAAGACATAATCAATGCCACAAAACATGAGTTTGAGCGCGTTAAGGTGAACTGCGGAATAGACGAAGTGAATAGACAAATCGATCTAATAGTCACTTTTATCAAAAACAAGATTGCGGATCAACGTGCTTCTGGGGCGTTCAAACGGTGGGATTTGGAGGCGGAACAAAATCCTCAAACTTACATTACGAAAGGCTACATCGACGCTACCGAAGATGTTGCGTTTCGAACTATTGCTGATGCGGCAAGTTGTTTTGGCCGCAAATATCGAGGTCTGCAAACCGCGTGGGTTGCACATCCAACCGAAAAAGGGAAACGCCTTTGGTTTCCGAAACTATACGAAAACGCTGAATGGAAGAACAGCATATCTCCAGACGAAGAAACCATTACTGAGGTGTGCATAATACCTGACCAAGGACGTAAACATGTTGATCAAATATTAAACGACCCCACAATCAGCCGATTGGTGTTCGCCCGTGTCAAAGGACCTTTAGGCGACGTGATGTATAGATTTAAGGGTGAATACAAAACCGATAAGAATGCTACGAATTATGAAACAGGAGCCGTTCATAAAAGAATAGAAACAAGAGTTAATACATATGCAATTATGGACTGAACTCCTGAAAAATGGTCGTTTAGCTCACTTTGTGTGACACAATTTAGGCCGCAATGCAGAATATTGCGCTTCAGATTGTGGAAGATGAGTTGCGAAAGGCGAAAATGATTTCTTGTAATCGGGCGGCAAATTGAGTTATTTTTGTTAATATGAACTCGCTTGAATTCACAACCAAGATCGAGCATGGCGTTATTAATTTGCCTAAGGATTGCGATCAATATGACAATTCGGTTGCACGCGTGAAGGTTACGCTTGAAGAAACCCCTGAAGAACGTCGAGCCCGCAAGAAGAGACTTGTTGAGGCTTTTCGAGCGCTTCAGGAGGCCGATGTTTTTCGTGGCATTAAAGATCCCTCGGAATGGCAGCGACGGTTAAGAGATGAATGGGAATAGCATCCTTCTTGATAGCGACGTCATTATTTTAGCTTCTAAACGCGCAATTGACGTTGAAAGGCTTTTGACAACCTACGACAAGTTATATGTTTCAGTAATTTCTTACATGGAAGTTTACGGATTTGCGTTTGAAGACGGTGAAGAAAAATGCCTTCTGGACAAATTATTCACTGACATTGAGATCGTCCACACCGATAAAGAAATCGCCGATATAGCAATTGTCTATCGTAAGAATCCAGCCAAAAAGATAAAACTACCGGATGCGGTCATACTCGCGACCGCAAAGTATTTGGAAACCGGCTTTCTAACAAACAATCTCAACGACTTTCAAGGTGTCGATCCTTTAGTAACCATCTCCGGCGTTGAAGAATTGCGTGTTTCACAATGAACCGAAAGTTTTACATTACGTTCTTCGTGGGTCTGTGCTTATGTTGCTTTGTTGTAACGGGCGCGGCGCAATCCAAAACGAAGACAATCGTTCTCGTCCGTCATGCTGAGAAAAGCGCGCCGGTTGACGGTGACAAGGGTGATCCTGATCTTTCGGCCGAGGGACGCGAGCGTGCGAGACGATTAATGCAGGCTGTAAGAAAATACAAACCACACGAAATTTTCGCGACTGCATACAAACGCACGCAGCAGACCGCAGAACCGATTGCCAGCGCGCGCAAAAAGCAGATTCAAATTTACGACGCTGGGAAGCAGGCCGATCTCGTCAGCAAGATCATGGCGAGCAAAACCGATCACTATCTGATTGTCGGCCACAGCAACACGATCCCCGGCTTAGCGAATCTGCTTGCGAAAAAGGAGATCTTTCGCAATCTAATTGACGCCGAGCACGGAGTGATCTGGGTGATTAGGTTGAGGGAAGGTGTGTTGAGAAAGGTTGAAATCTACACTTATTAGAAAAAGGGAAGCCACGAATGCACGAATGACGTGTCTTATTCGTGCATTCGTGGCTAACTAACGGTCGTGAAGAGATGAAGATAAAGTCGTGTGTTTACTTCTGTGTTGCTTTACTGACATTCGCGTCATTGCAAGTCGTCGTCGGACAGACGGCGCCGAAGACGGACGCGGCAAACATAACATTCTGGAACGAGCTGCAGAGACTCTGCGGTAAGGCTTACTCGGGAACGGTCGTTGCTGCGCCGGCGGATGACACGACGTTTAAGGACAAGGCGCTGGTGATGCACGTGCGTGCGTGTGAGAAAAACATAATTCGCATTCCGTTCAATGTCGGTGACAACCGTTCGCGCACTTGGGTGCTGACTCGCAAAGGAACGCGTATAGAACTTCGACACGATCATCGTCACGAGGACGGCAAGCCCGACGCTGTGACGATGTACGGCGGCTTTACGAACAACATAGGTTTGGCAACGCGACAGGTTTTTCCCGCTGACGATCAAACAGTCAAGGTGATCGCCGCCGCGGCGCCAAACGTCTGGTGGATCGAGCTTGTCGCGGGCGAGTATTTTTCCTACAACCTTCGCCGCATGGGCAGCGAGCGCTATTTCAGCATCAAGTTCGATCTCAAGAAGCCACTCGCCGACCCGCCGCTCGCACCGTGGGGTTGGAAAGACTGATCACTTTGTCACGATCACCGGCAGGCCCTTTTCTGAGTAGGCCTTATTGAACGCCGCAATATCCTGCGATTTTATGCCGGTCAATAGACTAAGCTGTGCGTCGATCTTAGCGGTAAGGTCGTTATAAACATCGTATGCCTGCGATGTCGGCGAGTCGTCCGAGCCGTCGACCGATGACGCAAGCGCCGCGAGTTTGTTATTCAGTTTTATCGGGTAATTCAGCGCGTCCTGCCCTGATCGTATCTTTGTCTGCATCAACTCTTCTTCAACCGCTGTCAGCTTTTTGGCAATCTCAGTCGCTTTATCTTTTAGGTCTTTCTGATCAGCTTTCAACCTGCCCGCAAGATCTTCGAGCTGTTTGCGAAGATCACGAATCTCGAGAATCGCCGCGTGTGTCGCGGAAAGTTTCGCGCCCGTTTTTGATAGAAAATCAAATTGTTTTTGAAAATCTTCCTGCGTCGTTCTCAGCCGCGGATCGGCTTTAATCGAGAAGCTTTCGGTCGCGACTGTTTTGCCGTCGACGCTCAGGCGAACCTGATAGTTGCCGGGCGTAACTCGCGGGCCCGCGAGCGACCCGCCCCACATTATCAGGCCGGGCAAGCCGGTCGCGTTGGCCAGGCGATAGTTCCATACAAACCGATTAAGACCGATGTCGGTCGTCAGATTTGGGTCGGCTCCCGGCGTTGGCGGCGGAGTCGGCTGGCCTTCGACGGGCGGCTTACCCGTAAACTTGCGAATCACCTTGCCGCTCGCGTCAACGTACTCGAGTGTCACTTCTTTTGGTTTTGTTTTTAGCCAATAATGAGTGACGACGCCGTTTGGCGGATTTGCGCCGACGGTCGCGTTTCCAGGTATTTGAAATCCGCCGCCACCGGCCTGACGATACGCGTCTTCAGGCTTAAACAAAAATGCATCAGCTCGAGTCGCATCTGCCATTTGGTAAAGAAGCGGCAGATTATCGAGCACGTAGAACGAGCGACCCTGCGTTGCGACGATCAGATCTCTCTCGCGTTTGTGAACGGCGAGATCGGTGATCGGCACAACGGGTAAGTTGAGCTGCAGCGATTGCCACGCGTCGCCGTCATTCGCCGACAAATACATTCCTGTCTCGGTACCTGCGTAGAGAAATCCGCGGCGGTTCGGATCCTCGCGCACCACGCGCGTAAAGGCGTCCTCCGCGATGCCGGTGACAATTTTCTTCCACGTCTTCCCGTAGTCATTTGTCTTAAAAATATAAGGTTTGTAGTCGTCGGACTTATAAGCCGTGCCTGCAAAATACGCGCTTGCTGCGTCATGCGGCGAGGCTTCGATCGAGTTGATCTGTATCGCTTCGGGAATGCCGCTTGGCGTGACGTTCGTCCAATTCTTACCGCCGTCGCGCGTCACGTGAACGAGCCCATCGTCGGAACCGGCCCATATCACGCCGGCGGTAATGGGCGATTCGGCGACGGTGAAAATGGTCGAATAATACTCGACGCTCGTGTTGTCTTGGGTTACCGGCCCGCCGCTAGTGCCTTGCTTCGACTTGTCGTTGCGAGTCAGATCGGGCGAGATCGCCTGCCAGCTTTGGCCTTCGTCCATCGAGCGAAAAAGTATGTTGCCGCCCGCGTAGAGCGGATACTTGCCGTCGGTTTTGTGCGGTGAGAACAGTATGGGAAAGTTCCACTGAAAGCGATACTTCATCGCCTCGGCGCCGGCGCCCATCGGATTTTCGGGATAGACGTTGATGTTGCGTTGCTGGCGTGTCCGATGATCGTAACGCGTCAAAAAGCCGCCGTAGCTGCCGGCGAAAACGATGTCCGAGTTCTCCGGGTGCGGCGCGATCCAGCCCGATTCGCCGCCGCCTATGTCGTGCCAATCTGATTCGGTGATCGCAAATTCATTCGAACGCGAGCGTATCTTGACGGTCGAATTATCCTGCTGTGCGCCGTAGATGTTGTATGGAAAATCGTTGTCGACCGCGACGCGATAAAACTGCGCGGTCGGTTGATCTTGCTCGGTCCAGTTACGTCCACCGTCGTTGCTCACATTTGCACCGCCGTCGTTGCCTTCGACCATACGTTGGTTGTTATTCGGCGCGATCCACAGATCGTGATTGTCGCCGTGCGGCACGCCGATCGTCGTAAAAGTGCGGCCGCCGTCGATCGATTTATGAAAACCGACGTTAAGCACATAAACGGTGTCGGCGTTTTGCGTGTCGGCGTAAACGCGAGTGTAGTACCACGGACGTTGGCGAATGTTTGCGTTGTCTGAAACGCGCTGCCAAGTTTCGCCCGCGTCGTCCGAACGGTAAAGCCCGCCGTCCTTAGCCTCGATCATTGCAAAGACACGGTTCGGGTTTACCGCCGAAACGCTGACGCCGATCTTGCCGAGTACGCCGGCGGGCATTCCGCGATTTTTCGAAATGTCGGTCCACGTGTCGCCGCCGTCGGTTGATTTGTAAACGGACGAGCCCTCACCGCCGGAAATCAGGCTGTACGGCGTCCGCTGAACCTGCCAAAAGGCGGCGTAGATCGTATTCGGGTCGGCAGCGTCGAACGATATATCAAATGCGCCGGCTTTTTCGCTGCGAAACAGAATGTTCTGCCACGTTTTGCCGCCGTCTTTTGTCCGAAACACGCCACGCTCCCGGTTCGGACCCCAAAGGTGTCCCATTGCGGCGACGTATGCGACGTCTGCGTTTTTCGGGTGAATTCGCACTCGGCCGATCTGTCGCGAATCCGACAACCCGACATGCTTCCACGTCTTGCCCGCGTCTGTCGATCTGTAAACGCCGTCGCCATGAGATACGTTACCGCGAACGGGCGATTCGCCCATGCCGACATAGATCACGTTCGGATCAGAGGGCGAAACGTCGATCGCACCGACCGAGCCAGTCTTAAAGAACTTGTCAGACACCGGTTCCCAATTCACGCCGCCGTCGATTGTTTTCCAAACACCGCCGCCCGTCGCGCCAAAGTAATACACATTCGGCTGGGACGGCACGCCCGCCACCGCCGTCACGCGGCCGCCGCGAAACGGCCCGATAGAGCGATATTGCAGGAGTTTTAACGGATCGTCTTTTTGAGATTGGGGGGCAGTTGTTTGTGCCGGAGCGAATGTCGCAAGGAGAGCAATTACCGACAGAAGGACGAGGCGGACGCGAATATTTTCACACATAGATGTTTCCCTACACTTACTTTGGATTTACAGAGCAGTGTAATTCAACATCCGTCTATTAACAAAATCGCACGGCAAGCGATGTGCGTTGACAACTATTTTTGCTGCGAGGATTTTGCGAAGTAACCTTGTCGATGCGTGAGTTTTATCTTGTCTTTTTGAAGCGCGGGATTCACGAGCTGCACTTCGATCCGTCGATATGAGCCGTCGCGATTTTGATTTGTCGGTTCGTACGCAATCAGGTACTGCGAACGCATTTCTTCCTGAATTTGGCGGAACGCCGTACGCAGCTCGCCTTCGTCTTTTGGAAAATAGGCGCGGCCGCCTGTGCGCTCTGAAATTTTATTGAGCGATCCTCTGTCGACGCCAAACTGAAAATCATCGCCGATACCGATCGAGTAAATGATCGCTTCAGATCTCAAGGCCGCCTGCACTGCTTCGTCCAATTTCTTTTGTCCCGATGTATTAACGCCGTCGCTGAGCAAGATGATCGCGCGACGAGTTCGCTCAGGCGCCGGGCCGAGAATCTCGTCGGACGTAACCCAGATCGCGTCCCAAATCGCAGTCGAACCTTGCAGGCTGCCGCCGTTGATCGGCGGAGTTCCGGTCGAGACGCCGCCGCCGATGTAACCCGCCGGTGGAACAAATCGAACTTTATCGATCGAGCGGCGCAGACGCGGAAGATTGTTCGTCATGCCCTGTTCAAGCGTTGCTTCGCCGGTAAATGAAATGACTGCGACCTCGTCTTTAGCAGGTCTCACGACAGTTTCAAGAAACGAGATCGCGGCGGCTTTTTCTTCCGGCAATGTGCGCTCCTGAGAACCGCTGACATCGATTAGAATAGCGAGGCTCAGCGGAAGGTCGATCTGTCGCGAGAACGCAGTCATCTCCTGTTCTTTGCCGTCCTCAAATAGTTTTATATCTTCTTGTCTGAGCGACGTCAGCAGACGTTTCGAGCGATCCTGCGCGGTGAAAAGTACGTTGACGATCTCGGTGTCGATCTTGATGATCTCGTCATCAGGATTCGGCGTCGGAGTCGGCGTTGGCGAAGTTGTAGTCGTTGTCGGTGGATTTGGCGGCATCTGCTGCGCGTCGGCACCCGCGGACACGGCAAACCACGCGACAAATGCAATCGCCGTCAGTAACACTAAAAATTTGGTTCGTTGCTCGAGCACGCTATTTCAAACTGTCCTTGATCGCACGGTAACTTTTCTTTGTGCGAATCTTATACTTGTCGGTTTTGTCCTTATCTGTAAACTTTACTTCGATTTTGCGTTCGCGGCCGTCGAGACTCTGGTCGGCGGGTTTGTATGTGATAAGGTATTGCGACTTTAATTCGTTTGAAATACCTGTGAACGCCCGCTCGAGCTCGATCATGTTGCCGGTGAAAAAAACCTGCCCGCCCGTCTCTTCGCAAAGCTGTGTCAAAAATTTATCGCCCTTGTCCTTCACCGTACCGGCATCGACGCCGGGCACCGTGCCAAGAAAGCCGGCCTTTGTAGAGATGCCGAAAATCGTAGTTTCGGTTCGCTGTGCAATGTCGATTGCGTCTTTGAGGTCGGCGCGGCTAAACGTGTCGTCGCCGTCCGTTATTATCACGATCACACGTCGACCGGGAACCGTGCGCAGCTTCTCGTCCGCGAATTGCCAAATCGCGTCGTAAAGCGCCGTCTGCGATCCTGTAGCTTTTACTTTATCGACAGCTTTATCGAGTAGATCGAGCTTGTCCGTAAAATCCTGCCGCAACGTGATCTCGTGGTCGAAGGTCATAAATGCGGCCTTGTCTTTTCTCAAACGTGTGACAGTGTAAATAAAATTCTTTGCCGCTTCTTTTGAAAAGCCCATCTTGCCCGCCGTCGATGGCGATGTGTCCATCAGCACACCGACGAAAACCGGTGGATTGGTCTTTTCGTCCGAGAAAAACGTCACTTCCTGCGGCACGCCGTCTTCAAAGATCGCAAAATCTCCTCGCGCCAGGCCGCTGACCAGCGCCTTTTTGCCTTGCGTGACCGTGACCGGGAGGCGCACCTCAAATACTTTCGTAACGCCGCCGATGTCGTCCTGCGGGGTCGGTTTTGGCGTTGGCGTAGCCTGTTGTGCATATGTTACCGCTGAAAACGCGAGCGTTAGCAGCGCGAGTTGAAAACTTATTACTTGACGAAAATATCTATTCAGAAATTGCGACATCTGTTTGGTTAGAAGACAAGTCTTCGATGCTATATTAACGCGGCTCTGTTGCCCGAACGTATCTGAAGTATAGCAAAATCGGGCTTTTCTCACATTTTTTACCGTGTCTCGCTGGACGCGCGTAGTACGTTTACGTCAAAATCTAAAAAATACTCAATGGACGCAAATATCTTCAGGGAATATGACATTCGAGGGCTAGTCGGCTCGCAGCTTACTGACGAGACGGTCGCGACGCTTGGCCGTGCGATCGGGACATTCTTTAAGCAAAGCGGCGCGACTCGTATCGCGCTCGGCTACGACGCACGCGAGAGTAGCCCGCGGTTTTGCAAACTGCTCACCGATGGTTTTAACGCCGTAGGCTGTGACGTTGTTCTTATCGGCATGGTGCCGACGCCGGTTCTTTATCACAGCGTTTTTACACGCGGCGTTGACGGCGGCGTGATGATCACCGGTTCGCACAATCCGCCCGATCACAACGGCTTTAAAATCTGCCTCGGCAAAGACGCGCTGTTTGGTTCGCAGATTCAGGAGATAAAACAGATCGCATTGTCAGAACCGTCTGCGTTAGCGGGCGGCCAGTTTCACGGTTCGGTTGAAACGCTCGACGTTCTCGATGAATATTGCCGCGACGTCGTATCGGGCATTTCAGTCGGCGAACGTAAGATCAAAGCCGTCATCGACGCGGGTAACGGCATGGGCGGCGTGACGGCTGTTCCGGTCTATGGCGAACTCGGGGTTGAGATGACAGAGCTTTACATCGAGCCCGACCCTAACTTTCCAAATCATCACCCAGATCCGACCGTCGAA
>JANOGL010000410.1:0-2051 GCA_031405985.1 Acidobacteriota bacterium
AACTGAAAGAACGCCGAAAGGTAAAAAGTGAAAAAGGGTAAAAGTGAGAAGTTTCACTCTTACCCTTTTCACTTTTTCACATTTCCACTTTTAAACTTTACTGCGCCTTGACAATAAACAGCGTCCCGTCGTCGTCGAGAAACTTACGCTCGGTGAAATCGGCGATGCCTTTACGGACGTGATCGATAAGTTGTCTTGCCGGAAGATCTATGCCGTCGAGAACGCGCTTTGCGAGACGCTCGGTACCATATTCCTCGCCGTTCGGGTTCGCGGCCTCGGTAATACCGTCGGTGTATAGCACCAGAACCTGATGGTTCTCAAACCGGATAAAATGCTGGTGATAATGCAGGTCGTCAAACATGCCGAGCGGCATATCGCCGTATTCAACAAAGCGATATTCGCCGTCGGGTTTGATAAGCAGTGGCGGATTGTGGCCGGCGTTCGAGAAGACGAACGTGCGATTTGTCGAATCGAGAATGCCGTAAATGGCCGTGATGAACTGATTGTCCTCGGTCGAATCGTACAGCAGATTGCTCACCTTAGAAAACGCTATGTGAGGCGCGTATCCGATCTGGACACCGGCTCGCAAACTCGCACGCAAAAACGCCATCAACAACGCAGCCGGAATTCCCTTTCCAACGGCGTCAGCGACAACAATGCCGATCTGATCGTCAAAGATTTTGACCCAGTCGTAATAGTCGCCCGAAACCTCCTCGGTCGGAAAAATATATGCGCTAACATCGAATCCATCGACCTGCGGATCGTTGCCGGGCAGCAGGTCGAGCTGCACCTGACGAGCCACCTCGAGCTGTGCCTGAATTCGTTTCTTCTCGACCACTTGCTCGTGGAGCCGAACCTTCTCGATGATGATCGCGACCTGTGAAGTAAGCAGCTGCAGGATTGCGAGATCGTCTTCGCTGTATGCATCCAGATTGTCGCTTTCAAGATCGAAAACGCCGATGACGCGGTCGTTCGAGATGATCGGCGCGAGCATTTCAGAGCGCGTGCGTTCGCGGGCCGGGAAATACCGCGGGTCCGTGCTGACATCTGGCGAGATGATCGCTCGTCCACTTTGAGCGACGGTGCCCAGAAAGCCCTCGCCCATCTTCAAACGCGGCTCGATCTGCTCGAAACTGATCTGATAGCCGCGAATGGACTTGGATTTGAAGACATATGGATTTTTATCATCGCCCGGCTCGATCAAATAAATTCCTGCCGCGTCATAGTGAATCAGCGAATCGAGGGTATCCATCACGAGATTCAGCACTTCGTCGAGATCGAGCGAACGGCTGATCGTCTTTGTGATGTCGAGCAGGAGGCGCAGTTTATCAACGGTCGTAAGCTGTTTAGCTGCGGTTAAAATTGTCGTATCTGGCGTCGGCATTTCGCGAAAAGTAAATTGCGATTATACAACATCAGCCGCTAAAGACCTTTGCGGCGTAGTCGTCCCAGAGGCGCGAGACTTTGATGCGAAATTCAACTAATGCACGACTGACGCGAAAATGCCGCCCGATCTCTTGGATCGTCTTACCGTTCGCAACCATGCGTTTTAACGCAGTGTATGGAACAAGTGCCGCGGCCCCGGTGCCGTAGGCTTCTTCTTCGATCGAGTGATTGTAATCGCGTGCAATGATCTCGCCTTTCAAATTGCGACGCTCGATCGCGAGACGGCTCGGTTTGTGACCGAGAAAGACGTGGCTGATCTCTTCCATCAGCGTTGCGTTGTGACGGTTTTTACCGTGAGTTGGATTCAGAATGATGAGTTTTCGGCCGTCCGGCAGCCTGTGCGAGGCCGCACCGCCAGACCAAGCGTCTTTCCCAGTCCCGAGCAAGTGATTTCGCGCCTCGTCGCTCAACGCGGCGATTTGTTCAAAAGGCACGACGAGCAGCTTTGCATACGTGGCGAGTTCAAACGGATCGAGCGGTTGGTCATCGCGCGTCAACCCTCCAAACACTCGCAAACCAAGCCCGCGGATCTCGTGATGCCGACCTTTTTGTGTCGGAGGCAGGTCCATCGCCTACCAACTTGATTTTTTGAACTCAGAATCGAC
>JANOGL010000301.1:0-1876 GCA_031405985.1 Acidobacteriota bacterium
CCGCGATTGTTGCATCGACGTCTTGCAGAGCTTTTGCACACGCGTACTGCACAAACGACGTCGGATGTGTCGCTGAATGGCTTTGCAGTTTGACCATCGCCTGCGTCCACGTTGGATTTGCGATCGTGTAACCGATTCGCCAGCCGGTCATCGCGTAGGTTTTTGAAAAACTACCCGCTACGCAAACGTATTCACGTAAGTCTTTTGAGAGGCTCGCCGAGGTAAAAGGCTCCGCCGGCGGATATGCAAAGAACAAATAACATTCGTCCGTCAAAACATAAACGCCGCGTGCCGCGCATGTCTCGACGATTCGCCGCATCTCGTCGGGCGGAATGACGCGGCCTGTCGGGTTGTTGGGCGAATTCAGGATCAGCAGCTTTGGCTTGTCGGTGATCGCATCCGCAACTTGATCGGCCGTCAGAACGAAATCGGTTTCTTTGGTTTCGATAAAACGACTTGTCGCCCGGCAAAATGTTGCGATCTCGGGAAACGTCACCCAGTAAGGTTTCGGTATCAGGACTTCGTCGCCGGGATTTAGCAGCGTGCATGCCGCGTTGAACAATGCCTGTTTGCCGCCGCATGATGCAGCGATCCCAGCCGTCTCGATCATTGCACCAAATCGCGCCGCGTAGAAGTCTGCTATGGACGAGCGAAATTCTGCCAAACCGGCTGTTGCAGTGTATTTTGTCAGCCCTTTATGCAGGCCTTCGACAGCGAGTTGTTTAATGAAATCGGGTGTGTCGAAATCGGGCTCGCCGACAGATAGGTCGATAACATCGATGCCTGCGGCGCGCATCTCAGCTGCCAGCTGTGCGGCGATCAGCGTCGATGAGCCCTTCATCGCGGCGACGTGTTGTGAAACGGGGAAAGTCATAAGAGGAATTTTAACGCAGAGACCGCCGTGAACGCAGAAGCAAAAGAAAGAAAAATTCGTCTAAAGATAGCTTACTTAGCTCCTCTGCGTCCTTTGCGTTCTCTGCGTTTAAATTTTCTTGGCCTTCATCCGGGCTTCGACGAGTTCTGGAATCAAGCCATTGACGCGACCACCGAGTTCGAACACTTGCTTCATAAGCGTTGACGAAACATAACTGTATTCCTCGCCGGCCATGAGAAATACGGTTTCGACTGTCGGTTCGAGTTTGCGATTCATCAGAGCCATCCGAAGTTCGTATTCGTAGTCGCTGACGGCGCGAATGCCTCGGACGATTGCGGTCGCCCCTCGGGATTTCGCGAATTCAGCGGTCAGCCCGGAAAAGCTCTCGACCATCATCTTGCAGCCGCTGGTTTTAACCGTCGGCAGGACCTCGCGAATCATCTCGCAGCGTTCTTCGACAGTGAACATTGGATTTTTGTCGAGATTATTGAGAACGGCGACGATCATCTCGTCAAAAAGCGGTGCGCTGCGTCGAATAATGTCGAGATGGCCGTTTGTCAGCGGGTCAAATGAGCCCGGAAAGATCGCTCGTCTCATAAGTTTGCAGGGTTCGTGGTCACAATGTAATTACAAATTGTAATTATTTCGTCAGCTTCTTGCCGCGAGCTATCAATCGCAGCCATTTCGTGTTAGAATTTCGGCTAAATAAAACGCTTTTACCATAACACACAGCCGACATGAACAAAAACGGACAAGCCGCTGCATTTTACGACCTCGAAGGCACGCTGATGAGCACAAATCTCGTGCATACGCTCGCCTTTTACGCGAAGCGGCAGCAAGGCCTGTGGCAAACGGCGAAAAAGAGTGTCGGAACATTGGCTCGTTTGCCATTCTTTGGCGTAGCCGACCTTTATTCGCGGAATGTTTTTAACGAGGTCTTTTTCAAAAGTTACGAAGGTTTTTCGCAAGATCGGCTGCGATATTTTTCGGACGAGCTTTTTG
>JANOGL010000379.1:0-5528 GCA_031405985.1 Acidobacteriota bacterium
CCGTTCGAATCGACGGCGTGAACCGCGATGTCGGCACGCGCGGCGATGCGGCGGTTGTGTTCGGGAATGATAAAGCACGGAAAATCATCGGTTACGATCAAGGCTGCGTCCCGTGCGAGTGCTGCGACGGTGTTTTTTGGCGACGACTTATCTTTCTGCAAATAAAAGAGATATCGGATGCCTCGCGAAGCGAACTCACGCTGTTTTTGTTCGACGGCTTCGAGTATAAACGTGTGAATGCGATCGCTAGCCCACGGATAGTAATACTTGAGGCCCTCGTAAACGACGAGCGGCAGCTTGATTTCATTCGCCTTGCGTATCGCCCAAACAAGCGCATGGTTGTTGTCCACACGCTTGAACATCTGCATCCAATACAGCACGTAACGCGCACGTTGATTTACCGGCTTGTCATTGAGAGCGACGACTCTTTCGTTGATACGCATTTGGTTTATTATATGTAATTAGCCACAGAGCACACAGAGGTCACTGAGATTATGAATTGTTTTGAACGTCTAGATTCAGTTACAAAGTTTGTGCACCTGCGAAGTTTGTTCTTTTTACTCGGTGTCCTCTGTGTGCTCTGTGGCTATTCCGCCGCGCAGGAATGGAAAACCGTCGCCGACGGCGTCGAGTACGCGCAGGTTCGCCGCGAATTCAGCGGCAAAGCCGTCGATATCAATCTCCTTCGCCTCGATCTCAAAAAGGTCCGCCTCGACGTTCATCACGCAATGGACATGGCCATCGGCACGGAAAGAACTTCATCGATCGCAACGCGCCATGGCGCGATTGCCGCAATAAATGCGGGATTTTTTAGGTTGGATAACTCGGTCTTCGCTGGCGACAACGTCGCACTGCTGATGATCGATCGCGAGTTGTGGAGCGAAAATGAGAACTCGCGAGTCACGTTAGCAATCGCTAATGGTGCGGAAACAACCGTCGCGATCGCTCACCCGGACACGCTGGAGATAGCTGAAAGTAAAAGGTGGCGGCGCCAGGTTACCGGCATCAACCGGGAAAGAAAGAAGGACGACCTGGTCAAATACACGCCGGTATTTCACCGGACCACACTCGCCGACAGTAACGGCCTTGAGATCGTTGTGCGACGCGGAAAGATCGTCGAGATTCGCGACCGGCTGCCCGCCGCGGTAATTCCGGGCGATGGATTTGTATTGTCGGCGAGCGGGACGGTGAGGGATGAGTTACTGCCATGGGTCCAGATGGGCGCGAAAGTCAGCTCGCAGGTGGCACCGATCTTACACGGCGGACACTTCCCGACCGAAGACGAACTCCTAAATGTAAATTCATTCAACTCGGCGGACGATATGGTCGCCGGTGTGCCACAACTTATCAAAAACGGCAAGATCGATATTACGTGGGAACAGGAGAAGGCGTCGAAGTCGTTTGTCGAGACGCGGCATCCGCGCACGGCGGTTGCGAAGTTGAAGGACGGTAAGTTTCTGATGCTCACCGTGGACGGGCGAACGGAACAGAGCGCAGGGCTCGATCTCTATGATCTCGCAAAATACATGCTCGAGCTTGGCGCGCTTGACGCAATGAATCTCGACGGTGGCGGCTCGACGACGATGTTTTTGGACGGCAAGGTGGTCAACAGGCCCTCGGACAAGGAAGGCGAGCGCAAGGTCGGCGACGCTATTGTCGTTACATTGAGAAAGAAAAAGAACTAGCCACGAATCTACACGAATGACACGAATGAACCGGGCTATTCACGACCCGAGATTATTCGGGTCATTCGTGTTCATTCGTGGCCAAAAAGTCTTTTCTTAGGCGTCTGCGAGGATCTTCTGTTTGCCGATGTCAAGACTGAGGCTGTCGTTTTTGACCTCGACGCTAACGCTGCCGCCGTCCGCGAGTTTGCCAAAGAGGATCTCGTTTGCGAGCGACTGTTTGACTTGCACGTGAATGAGCCGCGACATCGGCCGCGCACCGTAACGGGCGTCGAAGCCATTTTTTGCCAGCCACTCGCGAGCATCATTTGTGAGTCGAACAATCACACGCTTTTCTGCGAGTTGGCCGTTTAGCTCGTTTATAAATTTATCGACGATCAATTTGATAACGTCGATGTCGAGCGCCTTGAACGGCACCCACGCATCGAGCCGGTTTCGAAACTCCGGCGTAAACGTCCGCTCGATCACGCCTTTTGCATTGCCCTTTGTATCGGACGAATTGCGAAAACCAACGCCACCGCTGCTCAGCTCACGAGCGCCGGCGTTCGTCGTCATGATTAGAATTACATTTCGAAAATCTGCCTTCTTGCCGTTGTTGTCGGTCAGCGTCGCCGAGTCCATCACTTGCAGCAGTAGGTTAAAAAGATTTGGATGAGCCTTTTCGATCTCGTCGAGCACGAGCACCGCGTGCGGCGTTCGCATGATGGCCTCGGTTAGCAAACCGCCCTGATCGAAACCGACATAACCCGGCGGAGCGCCGATGAGGCGCGAAACCGTGTGCGGCTCGGCATACTCGCTCATGTCAAAGCGTATGAACTCGATGCCAAGTTGTTCGGCGAGCTGTTTTGACACTTCGGTTTTACCGACACCCGTCGGGCCTGAGAACAAAAACGAACCGACAGGTTTTGTTTCGTGACCTAGTCCCGCACGCGAGATCTGTATCGCATCGACGATGGCATTGATGGCTTCGTCCTGGCCGAAGATAAATTTTTTTATGTCCTCACGAAGAGTTTTCAGACGCGTCCTTTCATCAGCGACGACGGTCTTTGGCGGAATCTTAGCCATGCGAGCGATCGTATTCTCCACCATCTGCACCGATACTTTTTTCGGGCGTCGGCTTGCGGGCAGCAGCTTGACCGACGCGCCGACTTCGTCGATGACGTCGATCGCCTTGTCCGGCAGAAAGCGGTCGTTAATGTATTTGCCAGCAAGCTCCGACGCCGTTCTCAAACTCTCATCAGAGTATTTTACGCCGTGATGCTGCTCGTAAAATTTACGCAGGCCCTTGAGAATTTTGTACGTCTCGTCAACCGTCGGTTCGTTGATCTCGATTCGCTGAAAGCGTCGTGCAAGAGCCCGGTCACGGTCGAACGCGGCTTTATACTCGGCGTGCGTCGTCGAGCCAATACAACGCAGATCACCTGCCGCGAGCGCGGGTTTTAAAATGTTCGACGCGTCCATCGACCCGCCGGACACGGCACCTGCTCCGACGATCGTATGAATCTCGTCGATAAAAAGTATGGCGTTCTCTTGGCTTTTTAGTTCGGTGATGATCGCCTTGAACCGCTGTTCAAAATCGCCGCGATAACGCGTTCCCGCGAGCACCGCGCCCATGTCGAGCGCAAAAACTTTCGCGTCCTTCAAAACTTCGGGCACATTGCCTTCACTGATTTTTAATGCGAGGCCTTCGGCCAGGGCAGTTTTTCCGACGCCCGGCTCGCCTACATAAAGCGGATTATTTTTCTTACGGCGACACAGAACCTGTATCGTGCGCTCGATCTCAGCCAAGCGGCCGACAATGGGGTCAATGCCGCCTTCGCGTGCGAGCGCGACAAGCTCTGTCGTAAAACTCTCGAGTGGTTTTTTGCGTTGCGGAGTTCCTTCCGGATCGAGTTCCTCGTCATCGATGCCGTCTGGTAATGGCCCACCGCGATCGACCTTTGAGATGCCGTGCGCGATGTAATTCAAAATATCCAGCCGCGTAACACCTTGTTGATTGAGCAGATAAACTGCGTAAGACTGCTCGGCCTGATACAACGCAGCGAGTATATTACCGCCGTCAACGGCTGGCTGACCACTGCCCTCGGCCTGAAGGACGGCGTAACTTATAGTCGACTGGAACGTGGAAGTGAGTTCGGGCATCGTCTTAATATCCGAAGGAATTTTCTCGAGCACATTGTCAAAATACTCGGTGAGCGCGCGTGCAAGTTCGTCGATCTCGGCGCCGCAGTTGAATAATATCTCGCGCGCCGCTGCGTCCTCGAGCAGCGCAAACAACAAGTGTTCGAGCGTCACGTACTCGTGTTTGTGCCGCACGGCCTCATCAACCGCATAGCTCAAAGTTTCTTCCAACTCACGCGTTAGCATTATGAAAATATCTTAGCAGTTTTTGCGAAGCGAGGTTATTTCTTTCTCGCGATCATTAATCCGTCGCGGATGGGCAGCAGGACATTCTCAACTCTCTCATCCGCCATAACCATCTTGCTGTAATCGTAGAGCGCCTGTGTCTCTTCATCTTTTGCGGCTAAGAGTACTTTGCCGCTCCACAGCACGTTGTCGGCGACGATAAAACCACTTTGGCGGACGCGGTCGAAAACAAGGTTGTAATAGTTGGAATAATTAGGTTTATCGGCGTCGATGAACACAAGATCGAAAGTCTCGGGCAGCGTCGGGATGATGTCGATCGCGCCGCCGAGGTGAAAATCGATCTTGTCTTTGTAATCGGTTCGCCCGACAAAGAGACTCGCGACTCGGTTCGTCGCCTCGTTTACATCGAGCGTTATCACCTTGCCGTCGTCTGCCAAACCTTCGGCAAGGCAGAGTGCCGAATAGCCGAGATATGTGCCGATCTCAAGCACGACTTTAGGTTTGATCATGTGCGAGAGCATCGACAAAACTCGGCCTTGGTAAAAACCGGACAGCATCGCCGAATCAGTGTAGTGAGCATCGCAATGTTCGCGAAGCTCGTGGAGTACCTCGCTTTCACCCGATGTAAGAGCCTCTGCATAGTCGGTCATCGCAGTTTGTAGTTCGTTCATGGTTCAAGTTTTACGAGGTTAAGCTTTGCGGCGATCTCGGTTGCCGATTTAGCATCAGACGCTCCTAATTTACAAAAAATATTTTCACTCGTCTCAATGACCGCGGACTGTTCGACATCGAGTGCGAACGCGATCTCACTCGCCGACATATTGCCTACGATCATTCTTAACACGTTGCGTTCAACGTCGGTGAATTGAATGTCCGCTCTATTGCTCGTCACGCTTTTGCCAAACTTGCAGCAAACTCGACGATCGGCCTAATTATGTCGGTGTCGTAATTTGTCTTAACGCCCTGCATGACCGCGGCCATTCGCTCAAGGCCCATGCCCGTATCGACCGACGGCGCGGGCAGCGGCGTCAAGGTAAACGTGCCGTCGTTCGCTTGCGTGCGGTTGTACTGCATAAAGACGAGATTCCATATCTCCATCGTCGTGTCGCCCGGGCCGTTGACGTGTGTCGGTGAGTTTTTCTCAGAGTTCTCAGGCTCATCGCCCATGTAATAGTGAATTTCGGAGCACGGCCCGCACGGCCCCGTATCACCCATCTGCCAGAAGTTATCTTTCCGACCAAAGCCAAGAATGCGCTCGGGTTTTGCACCGACTTTTTCCCAAAGCGCGCGCGCTTCGTCGTCGGGGCCGACGTCATCGTCGCCCTCGAATACAGAAAACCAAAGCCGCTGAGGATCGAGCTTGAACTCATTCACGAGCAGGTCCCACGCGTACCCGATCGCCTCTTTCTTAAAATAATCGCCGAACGAAAAGTTGCCGAGCATCTCGAAAAAAGTATGATGACGCGCGGTTTTGCC
>JANOGL010000388.1:0-6800 GCA_031405985.1 Acidobacteriota bacterium
AGCCGCAGGTTGCTCAACCTTTTTAACAGCACACGCGGATTTTGCTCGCACTTGTCCCAAAGCGTCGGGTCGAGGTCGCGAAACAATGCGATGCTGTCCGGCTGCCAAGACCAGTAAAAGTTTCGCGAGATCGCATCTAGAGCTTTTAACTCTGGTGGCAATTGGCGCGTAAATTCAAAATCGGTTCTGAAAGTTTGTTCGGTTTGTAAACTAACGGCTTGGTTTGCTATTTCTGTCGAGGCCTCCGTCATGATCAGTGAATTGGATACCAAACGACTATAAACGAACGAACGGCGAGTCGCAAACTTTGCTGTCTTTGCGTCTGTGCGGGGAGAAATTTCCCGCCAAGCCGCAAAGACCGTAAAGAAAACCGAGACTGTTTGATTTTTACAAACTAACTTCGTCGGCTATAATCGGCATTTTAGTCAGAACCACCTGCGGTAGCGGGTGGTTGATCGCTAGTAAAAAATCCACATTAAGCCGCTCACTACCGTAAGCGGTTCTGACAAAACATGAAGCTCGATATTATCCCTGTGAAGTGGTCTGACGAAGGCGTTTTGATGCTCGATCAGCGGCTGCTGCCGACCGAGGAAGTTTGGCTGACGCTGCGTGATTATAACGCTGTAGCGGATGGAATTCGCGATATGGTCGTGCGCGGCGCACCGGCGATAGGGGTTTCGGCGGCGTATGGAATGGCTCTTGGTGCGAAGCAGTTTGTCGGCACGACCGTGGTTGATCTGGAGGACGAGCTCGAATTCGTCGGCGACGTTTTAGGTAAGACGCGCCCGACTGCCGTCAATCTTTTCTGGGCGATTGACCGAATGAAAGTCACATTTCAAAAAGCAAAATCCGACGGCAAGTCGGTCAGCGAGATAAAACAAATCCTCATCGACGAATCTAAATCTATCCACGACGAAGACATCGAGGCCCAGAGGCTGATCGCGCAGTTCGGCGGCGAGCTGCTCAACAACAACGATACTGTGCTCACGCATTGCAACGCCGGAGCGCTTGCGACTGGTGGAGTTTGGGGCACGGCGCTCGGTGTGATTCGCGGCGCGGTCGATCAAGGCAAACACATCGCCGTCATTGCCGACGAAACTCGCCCTTACCTGCAAGGCGCGCGGCTCACGGCTTGGGAACTGATGCAGGACGACATTCCCGTCACGCTCATCACCGACAACATGTCCGGCCACGTCATGAAAAAAGGTCGCGTCCAGGCCGTCGTCGTCGGCAGCGATCGCATCGCGGCGAACGGCGATGTCGCCAACAAGATCGGCACATACATGGTCGCCGTGCTCGCGCGCCGCCACAACATTCCGTTCTACGTCGCCGCGCCTTTGTCCACGGTCGATCTCAACTGTCTTACGGGCGACGAAATTCCCATCGAGGAACGTGGGCCACGCGAGGTCACCCACGTCAAAGACATTCAGCTCGCACCCGACGACACCGTGGTCAGCAACTATGCGTTCGACGTTACGCCAAATGATCTCGTCACCGCAATCATCACCGAAAAAGGCGTCGCCCGCGCACCTTACACCGAGAGCCTGCGAGCGATGTTCGAAGAGTCTGCGTAAATGTTGGCTAGTTTTGTCAAGAATGCTAGAATGGTGATCGATGACGACAGTGAACATTTCACTTCCTGAGGGCTTGAAAGCCTTTGTTGAAAAGCAGGTTTCGGCAGGCACTTATTCGAGTACAAGCGAATACCTGCGCGAGCTAATAAGGAAAGATAATGAGCGGGTTCAGTTGCGAGAACTGCTGCTCGCAGGAGCAACGTCGAAACCAACAACACTCGATCCCGAATACTTTGAAAGCCTACGCTCACGCGCCCGCGTCTCTCGCGGAAAATGAAGGCGCGGCGGATTGTAACTCGCGAGCTTGCCCAATTCGACATCGAGGCGGCTTTCGATTATTACCTGGCCGAAGCCGGTGCCGAAGTTGCCATCGCATGTCGATGAGATCGAACGTGCCTTCAGTCGTATTTCCCGCAACCCTGCGGCCGGCTCTCCGCGTTACGGTCACGAACTCGATCTGCCGAACCTTCGCTTCTGGCCTGTAAAACGATTTCCTTATCTGATCTTTTACGTCGATCTCGACAACCATGCCGATATTTGGCGTGTCCTGCACTCTCACTCCGACATTCCATCATGGATGAGCGATCCCGATGCAACTCCGTAATGAGCGTGGCTTCAATCGAACGAAAGATCTTTTGAAAGGTTTTGAAGGCTATATTAAGCAGTTTGAAGACTGAAAGAACTCGTCACCGCGATCATCACCGAACGCGGCGTCGCTAAGGCTCCGTATTCGGTGAGACTGAGGGCACAGTTTGGGGATTAGGTCGTCCGAACAGCGGATCGATATTTCTTACCACCCAGTCTTGTATTTCTGGACAGTTGTATTCCCCCGCTTCCATGTTGCGATACTGAGCTATTACAGCTTTTCTTGAGCCTCGAACTGTTGATTTGCGATAAACCCTAAGAATGAGGTTGGAGGACTCGCCGTCATCCATTATCACTTTCATGACATAGCCATCGAATAGTTCATCATGCTGATGGCTGACGCCCCGACAATTTCTCATGAGTCGCAAGACGTCCCGAACCTCGGCTGGATTTGTGTATTGAACGATTTTTCCGTTAGATTCATCCGTCACATGAATCTTCAAATGACCTACTCTTTCGAGGTTTAGAGTCCGAAACTGTCTTACAGTAAAAAAAGCGGGAACTGCGATTGCTGCGCCTGTGACGGCAGTCAGCGGGATAATCAGCAAGAATGCAGGATACCAACCGGGCTCGATTTTTCTGAACATGAATCGAAACCCAAAAAGTCTGGCGACAAAGAAGAACACGATCGATAAAGTGCTTCCTATTGCGGCGCCATGGATACCGAACCAGCCTGCGGTCTCTGAATACGCGAAGTCGATCATTTCAGTCTATTCAGGTCGGCAATATTCCACGACGAATTCTTGAAGTAATATATTCTACGTTCGTTCTTTATTCCTTCAAAATTAGTTTCCTCAATCGAGATGCCGTAGCTGCCGCGGCAGAGCGGTTCGTTCCAGTCGTTGCCGTTGCGCAAGAAAGTTTTGATCTTGTCCGAGTCGGAGCCCATTTGGAAGACCATCGGCACGGCTTCGTCAACGGGGAAGTCATTGAACCACGCGTCGCCCGTGCACCACGACGCGAGCGCGGTCATGAGTAAGGGAACAGGGGCGAGTGACGAGGGGCGAGTGTTTGTCGAACTCTGATCTTGCCCTTGTCCCTTGTCCCTCGTCCCTATTCCCTTAGCAAGTTCATTCATCATCCGTCGATAGAATGCGCGTTCGCTCACGACCGCGTCGAAATCAACCTGAATCGCACGAACATCGGGCAGATCGAGCGTGCTCTTTATCAACGAAGCTGTTTTTTCGATCATTTCGTCGTCAAACGTCGGGCGCTTCGACATAACTTTGTTCGACTCAGTGAATTTTTTGCTCTTATCTTTTGTCTCAATCGGGCGTTTGCCGCCGTCTTTGTTCGTCTCGATGCGTGTGACGGCAATCAGGTATGTTTTCGGGGCGATCTCGAGCGGCTGGCGACGCGGCTTTGGGATGACGCGGTCGTTTTCGAGGAAGATCGTTTGAGCTAGGAACGCCACGCCGAATTCGTTTGTGTCGATAAAGGACAAGTCTTGGGGACGCTCCCACGCCCACAGTATTTTCCTTGGCATCTCGTCATCGAGGCGAGGATTGACGACGTTTTTCTTATCGCAGCCGACCGACACCAGGAAAAGGGCTGCGACGATCAAAACGGTCGAGAACCTCACAGTTAACTTTCTGTATTTTCCATTTTCCACTTTCCGTTCTACATTATTAACTTATGAGCGAACGCGAACAAGTACCAATGGATGTCGTCTTTGTCGGTGCCGGGCCGGCGAATTTGGCGGCGGCTTTGCACCTAAAAAACAAGATCAAAGAGCACGACGAGTTTATCGACAAAGGTTTGAAGCACGGCCGTAAGATCGGCGACCTCGAGATCGCGATCGTCGAGAAAGGCTCGTTCGTCGGCGCGCATATTTTGTCGGGCGCGGTGATGGACCCGATCGCGATCCGCGAATTGATGCCGGATTTCATTAACGAAGGCTGTCCGGTTGACACCGTCGTGACCGAGGACGCGTTTTGGTATCTCACCGAAAATGGCGGCATCAACGCGCCGCTTGTTCCGCCGCCCCTAAAAAATAAAGGCAAATACATCGTCAGCTTGAGCAAAGTTTGCGAGTGGCTCGGTGAGAAGTGCGAGGCTGCGGGCATCAATATCTTTCCCGAGTTTCCGGCCGCCGAGGTTTTGTATGACGAAAACGACGCCGTGATCGGCGTTCGCACCGGTGACAAAGGCATCGATAAAGAAGGCAAACGGAAGCCGAACTTCGAGCCGGGCGTCGATCTGCTTGCGAAAGTTACCGTTCTCGGCGAAGGTTCGCGTGGGAGTCTTGCAAAGCAAGTAATTTCGCGACTCGGTCTCGACGCGGGCAAAGAGACGATGGTCTATTCGCTCGGCGTCAAAGAGCTCTGGGAAGTGCCGGCAGGGAATTTTGCGGAGGGGCGCGTTGTGCACACGCTCGGTTTTCCATCGGACACACGGACTTACGGCGGCGGTTGGATCTACGGCATGAAGAACAACGTCGTCAGTATCGGTTACGTCACGGGGCTCGATTACGAAGACCCGATGATCGACCCGCACGCCGAGTTTCAAAAGTTTAAGACAAACCCGATGGTTGCCAAGGTTCTGCAGGGCGGCAAGATGATCAAGTACGGCGCTAAATCGATCAACGCCGGCGGTTATTGGACGCAGCCGAAATTATTTGCCGACGGCGTCTTGCTCGTCGGCGACTCGGCATCGATGCTTAACGGTCAACGTATAAAGGGAATTCACACCGCGATGAAAAGCGGTATGCTGGCTGCCGAGACGCTTCTCGGCGCGTTCGAGCATGAAGATTTCACTTCGCATACGCTGCGGCATTACGACGAAAAAGTTAACTTAAGCTGGATCTACGATGAGCTGCATCCGGTGCGTAATTTTCACGGTGCGTTTCAAAAAGGCCGCTGGTCGGCGCTAATAAATACTGGTTTGCAGTTCCTAACGCGCGGCCTCGCATGGGGCTTTATGCCGAAAGAACACCACGTCGCAGGCCATGAAAGGATGTCGAAACTGTCGGAACCGCCTGCGTCAGCGGGCGGCCAGGATCGTTATCAAAACGTTCCGTTTGATAAGGAACTGACATTCGACAAGGTCACGGATGTTTTCTACGGTGCAGTTGCCCATAACGAAGATCAGCCGTCACATCTTCACGTGCTCGACACCGAAATTTGTGCGACGCGTTGCGTCGAGGAATACGGTAATCCGTGTCAGCGTTTTTGTCCGGCTGCTGTGTATGAGATGGAAGAGCGTGACGGACGCAAAGAGCTTAAGGTAAATTTCTCAAACTGCGTTCACTGCAAAACGTGCGACATCGCCGATCCGTACCAGATCATCAATTGGGTCACACCCGAGGGCGGCGGCGGGCCGAACTACAAGGGTATGTAAAGACGAAAGGCTGCCGGTAAAGGCAGCCTTTGCAGTTCATATTCAGAAATAGTTTACTTCGTTTTCGATTTTGCTTTCGCCTTTGCTTTTGCTTTCACCGGTTCCGGTTCGGGCTGTGGATCTGTAAAAACAAAATTAACTTTTCGTTGTTCGAACTCTTTCATCGCGATGCGGGTCGGTTTAGTTTTTCGCGGATCGGCATCAATTCGGACGTTAGCACCGCGTTGTAGCTGTTTGCTGCGTTGCGCCGCGAGTATTATCATGCGGTATTTTGAATCAATGTGGGGCGGATCGATAATTTCTACTTCTTCGACGGTTTCTTCAACTTCTTCAACGATCTCTTCTTTCTTCTTGGCCATAAATGCGGTGGTTCTCCTCAAAAAAGATGCCTCGAGGCATCGAAACTATCAAGGATACCCTGAATCGCACTGGCTTGTCTATTCGTACGATTGCGTTCTGAGACAACGATTGAGGCCAATTCGCGCGCCGCCGCAGTCAAATTTTCGTTAATAATGACGTAATCGAATTTGGAATACTGCATCACCTCGTCGAACGAGTTCTTAAGCCGCGTCTTTAACTCCTCCATATCTTCGGTGGCACGAGCCGTCAGCCGCGCACGAAGTACCTCGAACGAAGGCGGCAAAATGAACACGCTGACTCTGTCGTCGGGGACCTTTTCCATGATCTGCAGAGCACCTTGAACATCGACCTCGACAACCAGATCTTTGCCAGTATTAAAAACTTTGCGACTCTCGGCGAGCGACGTGCCATAGTAATTGCCGTGAACGACCGCGTATTCGAGAAAGTCGCCGGCCTCGATGCGGCGTTTGAATTCCTCTCCGCTGATAAAAAAATACTCGCGTCCTTCTTCCTCGCCAAATCTCTTTGGCCGTGTCGTGTGCGAACACGAATAACCGAGCTCCGGCTGCATCGCACGCAGCTCTCTGATGAGCGTGCCTTTGCCGCCGCCTGAGGGGGAGCTGATGATTATTAGGTTACCTTTCATAATCTAGGGACAAGGGAAGAGTGGCGAGGGCTATGTAATTGTGAAGCCCATGTTCCTTTCCCGTCGTCACTCATTCAACATTTTGAACCTGTTCCCTTATCTTTTCAATCTCACTTTTTATCGCGAGGGCATTTTCTTTTACGGTCATGTTGTTTGTTTTTGAAGCGATGGTGTTTGCCTCGCGATTAAGTTCTTGTGTAAGAAAATCCAGCCGCTTGCCGGTATCGGTCACGTCT
>JANOGL010000446.1:0-3274 GCA_031405985.1 Acidobacteriota bacterium
TGATAATTGACGCCGGAGCATTGTGGTTCTATTCGCCGTTTGAGGCCAATAAGCCGAAGGATCGCGAACACCCGCTCATCCTCACGCCGCACGAGGGCGAGTTTCTACGGCTGCTCGGAACCGATGACAAAGATGCCATACAGGATCGTGTTGCAGCCGTTCGTGAATTTGCGACAAAACATAACGTAATTTTAGTTTTAAAAGGCGAGCGAGTTCTGATCGGCGCTCCGGATAGCAAGGTTGTTATAAATCCGACCGGCAACCCGGGCCTCGGAAAAGCTGGCAACGGCGATACGTTGACCGGTATTCTCGCGGGTTTTGTCGCGCAGGCTGCGAAGATGAATATCGATATTTTTGAGACGGTCGTTGCCGCGGTTTATATTGCTGGAATGGCAGGTGATGTTGCCGAGAAAAAGTACGGAAAACGCGTAATGACGGCGTCGGATGTGCGCGAATGTCTGGTCGAAGTTTTCGCGCAGTTTGAGGAGAATTAGAACAGAATGAACAGGATGGACAAGATGTAGTTCTTAATATTTTATCCTGCTCATCCTGTTTATCCTGTTTCCATTTTGCGATGACATCAAGAGACTTGCTGAAAAACTGGATCGGCGCCTTTCAGGCGTGCGATGTCGAACGTGTGGCGGCGTGTTACGCGGACGACGCGGTAAATTTTCAGGTCGCAGCGGCGGAACCGGCGATCGGCCGAGAGCAAATTAGAGCAGACACGGAAGCCTTTTTCAAAGCATTTCCCGACGCTTGGTCGCGGGTAGAGAACTTGATCGGCGACGGCGACTGGGCCGCGTGGGAATGGATAGGCGGCGGTACGTTTTTGGGCGAGTTCGCAGGCGTCGAGCCCACAGGCGAAGCGTTTGAGATCCGAGGCTGCGGCTTTTTCAAATTCATTGACGGGCTGATCGTTTTTCAGCGCGGCTACTGGGACAAGCACTCGTGGTTCTCACAGATTGGGATTCCGATAGAATGATGAGCGAAGTTGTTTGCAACACGCCGGAAGAAACTTACAACATCGGCGAACAGATCGGCGGCGAGCTTCAGGGCGGCGAGGTTGTTTTGCTTTATGGCGGACTCGGCGCTGGCAAGACGTTGCTGACGAAAGGCGTTGTGAATGCGCTCGATTACGACATTGACGAAGTTACGAGCCCGAGCTTTACGCTCGTGAATCTATACAAAACTGCGAAGTTCGACGTTTATCACATCGATCTGTGGCGACTCGACAGTAACACCGACGCTGCCGAGGCCGTTGGTTTGAGCGAAATTTTGGAGAAAGAAAACATTGTGACTATCATTGAGTGGGCCGACCGGCTCGGTGAGATTTCGCTGCCGGGCAATGTTTTGCGGGTGTTTATCGAGGGCGACGGTGATGAGCCGCGTCATGTTACAATTCAGACCGAGCCCGTTGAAAAGATTTAACATCAAAATTCTTTGCCGAGGCGGCTCGTTTGTCTATAATCTAGCCCGCCTCATATGTTGAACGAGGAAATGAAATCGTTAAAAACAACTGTCAGTAATCAAGCGAGTGAACCGTCGCCACCTGTCGAGGTGATCGAAAAGCGTTTGTTCAATCGTGAGCTTAGCTGGCTCGAATTCAATCGCCGTGTGCTCGATGAGGCGACGGACGGCTCGCTGCCGCTCCTTGAGCGGCTGAAGTTTCTGTCTATCTTTTCGACTAACTTGGACGAGTTCTTTATGATCCGCGTTTCGGGTTTAAAGGAACAGATAGCTGAGCGAATCGGCGAGCTTTCGCCCGACGGAATGACCGCGTCGGAGCAGCTACTTGAAATTTACAAACGTCTGCGGCCAATGCTCGAACGTCAGGTTGAGTACCTCAACGAAAACATTTTCCCCGCGCTCAAAAAAGAAGGAATAACGATCGAGCCATACGCCGAACTAACGAGCAAAGAGCAAAAACGCCTCGACAAATATTTTCGCGATTACCTGTTTCCTATTCTGACGCCACAGTCGGTCGATGCGAGCCACCCGTTTCCGTACATTTCGAATTTGAGTCTGAATCTCGGCCTTTACATCGAGCCAAACCGCGCGTTCACGCAGACGAATCTTAAACATCTTTTCCGGCAGAAGCGCTTTACTCGCATAAAACTGCCGCCGTCGGTGCCGCGTCTTGTCGGGATCGATAAGGACAGCGATCGCTTTGCGTTGCTCGAAGAGATCGTTGCAGCAAACGTTCGCGACCTTTTTCCGAATATGAAAACGAGCGAGGCGTTTTTGTTTCGTGTGACGCGGGACGCGGACATCGAACTACGCGAAGACGAGGCCGGGGACCTTCTGCGTTCACTCGAACTCGAGTTGCAGCGTCGTCGCGACCGCTTTCCGGTTCGTCTCGAAGTCGAAGCTGCGATGCCCGAAAAGATGTTGAAGCTGCTCGCCGGCGGCATCGGTCTCGATGACGAAGAGACTGAACGCGTCGATGGTTTTCTCGATATTCCCGATCTGATGCAGCTGTGTTCACTCGACAGGCCAAAACTGAAAGAGCGGCCGATCACGCCGATCATTGCGTCGCCGCTGCGCAAAAACACGAACATCTTCGAGGTCGTGAAGAAGCAGGACGTTTTGCTTCATCATCCCTACACTTCGTTTGGCGTGGTGAGCGATTTTGTCGCGGCGGCGGCGGATGATGATGATGTACAGGCGATAAAGATTTGTTTATATCGCACCGGAAAACATTCGCCGATAGTCAATTCGCTGATCCACGCAAGCCGCATGGGCAAACAGGTAACGGCGCTTGTTGAGCTGAAGGCGCGCCTTGACGAGGAGAATAATATCGAGTGGGCACGGCGTCTCGAAGACGAAGGCGTGCATGTCGTTTACGGCATCCACACTCTGAAAACGCATTGCAAAGTTCTGCTCGTCGTTCGCCGAGAAAAGCAAAAGCTTGTCCGCTACGTGCATCTTGGGACTGGCAATTACAATCCGCTGACGGCGCGCGTTTACACCGATCTCGGCGTGCTCACCTGCGACGAAGAAATCGGCGAAGACGCGTCGAGCTTGTTCAATTTTCTTACAGGTTACTCACAGCATGATGAATACAAACGCTTGCTTGTCGCGCCGCTCAATCTGCGTGAACGGCTGATAGCGCTGATTCGTCGCGAGCAAAAAAATAAAAAGTCGGGTAAGCTCGCACGCATCATTATTAAAGCAAACGCCTTGACCGACACCGAAGTTATCAATGAACTTTACGCTGCGTCGAAAGCCGGCGTTGAGGTCGATCTGATCATTCGCGGCATTTGCGCGGGCGGCG
>JANOGL010000451.1:0-2020 GCA_031405985.1 Acidobacteriota bacterium
GTCGCTGTGACAGCTTTCGATGAGGCGGTCGATCCAGTGGCCGTCTGACGGGACAGCGAGTTCCGCGACCTCACAGATCTCGGGCGAAGCGTCGATGATGCCAATGTCGCGGCGGCGGAAGGCGACTGTCTGCAAAAGAAATTCCTTTAAAAAGCGAAGAGCTGCTGCGTTTGCGCTTTCGTCAATTGGTTTGAATTCGAAATAAAAAGGAATGATGTCGGTTTGCTCGACAAACAGACGGTCGTAGATCTGCCGCAGCAGTTCGGACGCACCGGCAGACGGTGCCGAAAGCAGCGTCAGCGCAGATGCGCCGCTTATCGCATGGTTTGAAATTCGTTCGAGCTCTGCGTCACGGCCAACGAAATCTGCCTGTCCACAGCGTGCGAAGATCTTTTCCCTGAGTTGTCGCCTCATCAAAATTACTTTTTAACCAAACCTTCAAATGCCTGCACGCGATTGCGCCCCTTTCGTTTCGCCTCATAAAGTGCTTTGTCGGCGGCACCGACAAGGTCGGCCGACACGCACAACTCGGCTGAGCAGCTGGCTACGCCGATACTCGACGTGACTACGCGATGCTCGAATCGAGTTTGTTCGATGTTGTGTCGGATGCGTTCGGCGATTGCCGCGGCTTCTTCGCTGGTGGTTTGCGGCAGCAGAATAGAAAATTCCTCGCCGCCGAAACGCGCTGCTACGTCGGCGCCGCGCAATGTTTCGCGGATCACGTGAGCAACGAGCCGCAAGGCATCATCGCCGGCCGGGTGGCCGAACTGATCGTTGTAAGTTTTGAAATGATCGACGTCGAGCATCATAAAACTCATCGGAAATCCGTGCCGATTCGAGCGTTTTACTTCTTCGAGCAGACGCGCTTCGATGTAGCGGCGATTGAGCAAACCGGTCAGCGCATCGGTGACGGAAAGTGTTTCGAATTCGCCGGCCATGTCCTTCAACATCGCCCGGTCGATCGCGATTGCAAGCTGCGGGGCTATCGCCAGAAAAAGTTTAAGAGAGTTCTTATCAAATGCACTGCCATCCGAGCGGTCTGTAAAATTCATCACACCGAGACTGCGGCTGCCAACCTTTATCGGGCAGCTAAGAAAAGAGTTCGTCCTGTATCTGCGCACCGTAACCTCGGGTAGATCGGTCTTCGACACATCAGAGATCAACGCTGCGTCGCCACGTTCAAAAACGACTTTTGCGACTCGCGTTCCAAGCTCATCATCATCCGCAAGATCACCCACCGAGCCGATCATGGCCTTTAATTCAAAACGCTCTGAGCGCTCGTCGTAGAGCATCAGCGACGCGCGTTCGGCTGATAACATTTCTGCGGCGATCTGCGTCAGATTTAGCCACACGTCTTCGCTGTCTACCTTTTTCAAACTCGTACTGAACGCCCGAACTGCGTTTGTCAGAGTTTCGCGACGTGCGACCTCGCTGCGAAGACGCAGTATCTCAAGCTGCGGGGCGAGTGACTGGCAAATTCGCACGATCTGTCTTTTAGTTTCGCTTGCGTCGATCTCATCGAGTATTGCGATTGCTGCAGAAATTTCGTCACCGACACCGATAGTGAAAAGATGCATTACGCGTTTTGCGGCGGCACTTTTTTCACCAAGCACGAGGGGCATATCGTTGTTCGCCGCTTCGACGAGGCGTTCATCGTCGGGGTTGAGTCCGAGTCGCACTTTACGGCCTTTCATCTCGCCAAATGCAGCAGCGGTCTCAAACGTGCCGTTAAAACTCTCGAGCCATATCAATGATTTAAAGCCGTATTGATAAGCGAGAAATTCCAGAATCGAGGTTGCCGCCTGCGGATAATCGACTTTCAAAATCGAGCCGAAAAACGAACGCCACGCACGCGCCTCAGCCGCGCGATCGATGACCATATCGGGCGCTGCTTCAGCTTGTGATTCTGGAACTACTTCCTTTTCAACGGATTCTTCGATTTTTGGCTCGACGGCGGCCGCAGGTTTTTCCTCAACAAGTCTCGTCTCAGCGGTCGGCTTTGACGCAGCGATACGTTCCA
>JANOGL010000491.1:0-7044 GCA_031405985.1 Acidobacteriota bacterium
CATCGGAGTGCTCAATTTGGCGCAGTATCGCCACCTGGCATTCAGAACTTTACAATAGTTCGTCAATAATGCGATCTGCTTCAATTGAGTCAATTCTTCGGTTGCAAATGAAAACTTTCATTTTCGTTCTTCAACGAGTGCAATTACGGTTGCCACAGTCCGAGTGATTCTTCATCTTCCCCCACCGATCAGTGACTTCAGGTTACTCCATGTCCACCGGTAGACCTTGTCTGATGATTTTGCCGATGCGGGTTTTGTGCAAGTCTTGTCTGCGTATGCTGCCAAAAGAAAATACTCCAGACCTTTGTTTTGAGCAATTTCCAGCTCCGCGGATACGCCGCTAGCGGCATGAGTATGTTGGCCACACAGAACAACCACGATATCCACATTGTCCATCCGGCGACGGACCTTTTCCTTCCAGTCGCCTGTAAGATGTCCTCTAACCGACGCATCAGTAAAGTCGAATGGACTATCAGCGAGTTTTGCTTGTCCGGCCAACATAATTTTTGCTCCTTCATCGTGATCAATGTCAAAGCTAATAAATACCCTTTTCTTTGCCATGTGTTCTCTCCATTAGACACGAAAGTAGCACTAACCCAAATTAGTGACAAGTGACAGGTCATGCGTGTATGTCAATGCGCAAGTTTGCGCGTTCCCTAATCAACTTTCGAAGTGCTGCGACGCGACGAGCTTTAGCTACTGTCCGGCCATAGGCCACTAACCGTTTAGCTTGGCAAGAAACCCGGTCGCTCTCTCACCACCTCGTCCGCGAAACGCTGCCACCCCTCCTCAGGCAGGAGGAGAGCCAGATCCGTCCTCCTTCGTAAGGCGGGGAGCTTTTTGACGCGTTTTGCAATTTCCGCCGATTACGGTGACAATGTTTTGAAATCAAAACAACTCGGAGGACACATCGATGAAATCGCTGCTTACATTTGGACTGATAATTTTTGCACTTACGTTTTGCGGCTTGCAGGACAAGCTAAAAGAGATTTCGACAAATAATTCAAACTCGGCTTCGACAGGCTCGTCGTCAGGTTCGACGGCTGAGAAAGCAAAGCCGACCGCCGCGCAGCAGGCGATCATCGACGGCGGCACCGAGACGAAATGGGACGATCAGGGTTTGTCTTGGAAACTGCCCTCTGGCTGGCCGAAAATGGAGGTCCGCAAGGAATCACTCAATTACGGTTCACCAGCGAACGGATTTTTAATCGCAACTATCTCGGTAATGCCCGCAAGCTTCCCATCCGAATCGAGTCTGGAAGCTACGTATACGAGTGGGCTGGAGCAACTAAAACAGGGCAAATATGAAAAAGTTAGATGGCTCGAAATAGATGGTGTCAAAGGCGTGGAATGGACCGAAGGTATGCCCGAGGACAAGGACGGCGCTCGCCGCCACCAGTGGATCGCTTTCCGAAATTATCAGGGCCAGAATCAGCAGTTGAACATTATGGTATCGACAAAGGGCTCGAATTTTGACAAACAACGCGATACGTTTGCCGCGATAATGTATTCGATGAAGATCCCGAAGGGATAAGTGAAATGCGAAAAGCCCGCCGAAGCGGGCTTTTATCGTCTAAGCGGCGAGTGTTTTCTGAAACGCCCGCGTCGCCGCGGCGTTGTCAAAGAATTCGAGAAAATTCGTTATCTTGCCGTCCGTTACCTTGAAAATATGCACCCAATCGGTCGAGTATGTTTTCCCCGTCGATCTGACAGTCGCGGTCGATTCGCCAAGGACAACGACCCTGTCGTTTTGGGCGATAAATTCGTTTGGCGCGAAATGTGTGATGTCTTCGCCCTCAGCAAGCTGGCCGAAAAATTCACCGACCGCTGGCTTTCCCTTTCTCGCGCCGGCAAACAGCGCATTCTCAATTTCTGGGATCGTCCAATCGATGTCGTCGGATAGCGTTTCAAGCAATCCGGGTATGTCGCCGCTGCCAAAACACTCGTAGGCTTTTTGTACAATTTCTGTGTTGTTCATTTCTTTTTACCTCTCTCGCAGCGCATGAAACGCGCCGCCGAAAATAACCCGGGGAGAAAATGTAGGAACGATTTCAATTGTAGCGCCGTTGTGACCTAATTGCACTTGTCACGGGTACAGTGTCGGAGCGTCGGCGTGCGGGACGAAGCATTGGCGGCAACGCGCTTCGTATTTGTCGGCGGCGCCGACTTCGACGAGAGCGTCGGACTCGACGGTGCGTTGCGTAAAGTTCGCGGTCGCGCCGCATTTAACGCAGATTGCGTGGATCTTTGTGATAAATTCAGCGATTGCCAGGAGCCTCGGCATCGGCTCAAAAGGCGTGCCGGTGTAGTCCTGATCGAGGCCCGCGACGATCACGCGCTTGCCGTCGGCAGCGAGTTTATTGACGGCGTCGAGAATCGCCTCGTCAAAAAATTGTCCTTCGTCAATTCCGACAACCTGCGTATCAGACGTGATCAGCGCCATCATCTCCGCAGTCGTTGCGACCGGCACGGAAAGGTGAGTCTGACCTGAATGCGACGCGATTTCTTCATCCGAATATCGCGCGTCGATCTTGGGTTTGAAAACCTGAACCTTCTGCCGCGCAATTCGCGCCCGGTTTAAGCGACGGATCAACTCCTCGGACTTGCCCGAAAACATCGAACCGGCGATCACTTCGATCCAACCTGTGCCTTGTGAACGCACTTTACGACGCTCTTCGGCGTTATCAAACGCAAATTCGTCAACCATATTTTTGAAGGCGAAAGGTAATTATAAGTGAAAAATCTGTGAGGCAGAAACCGCCTTTATCAAAACTATAAATTGAGTTATTCCAGGAGTTTACCGACAGCTTCCGTTACATCATGTACGCTGATTTCTCGGAGCGGTTTGTCATCGAGCACGATAATATCCTCGATCAACGGCCTAAAAATGTCGGGCGAACCGATCTCCGAAAGCAGCACGACACCTGTACCTGCGATCGCACCGAGATGCATCGGCCCCGTGTCGCCGCTGACTATAACTTTTAGTTGCGAAATTAACGCGAAAAACTTTTCGAGCGTCATCTCCGGGACAATGATCGCCGAATCGCGAACCTTTTCATCCAGTCCGTGACGCAGATCGCGTTCTTCCGGTCCGAGTAACATGAGCACGCGAACTTGGCTATTCGCAGTGAATCGCCGTGACAGTTCAAGAAAATTCTCGACATCCCAACGCCGGGCCGGATGACCGGCACCGAGAAAAAGTCCGATCAAAGTTTTGCTTTCGAGATTTTGCGATGTCAAATAGTTTTTCGCATCGGCGAGAGATTCATCTGATGGCTCAATTCGGCGCGTGCGCGGCTCGCCCACGATTCCGAGCGGCTCGAGGACCTCGAGAAAGCGGTCGGTGTGATGTTTGGCTTTATCTTCGAGCGGCGGCCGGACGGGAAAATTCGCGAGCCAATCGTGCGAGCGGTTTTCACGATTTAAATAGAGGCGATATTTCGCGCCAGTCAGAAAGCCAAGCAGATTCGTTTCGCTCAAACTATTCAGATCGATAACAAAATCAAACTTTCGCCGTCTGATGTCTTTGACCAAAGCGAGAATTTTAGCTATCGACACAAACTTATTGCCGTCTCTGAGCTCAACCCGGTCGACGGTAATTATTTCGTCCGCGACGTGTGCAAGTGAAACAATATCCGCGCCCGGCTTTCCCAAAAGCGTGGTAATTCGCGCCTTGTCGAAATGTTTTCGTAACGCTGTTAATGCCGGCAGCCCGAGAATGACATCGCCGAGCTGGCCGAAATGTATGACGAGGATATTATTAAATTCGGGTATCTGTTGGGCCAAAACTTTTTACAAGATTCTCAGGTCGTTGCCGGTCATCTCGGCCGGCTTGTCTATACCGAGAATGCCGAGAATGGTAGGGGCAATATCGGCCAAGGCACCATTTACATTGAGTTTGAGCTGCCTATCATTATCGTCGACCAGGTGGAAGGGCACGCGATTGGCGGTCGTCAGTGTGTGCGGCTCGCCGCTGTCGATGTGAATCATCTCTTCGCAATTGCCGTGCGAAGAAGTGACGAGCGCAACGCCGCCTTTTGAGCGCACCGCATCACAAATACCGCCGAGACAAGTGTCGATGCAGCGAATCGCCGAGATCGTGCGCGTCAGATCGCCGGTCTCGGCCATTAGTTCGGCGGCGGGCAGGTTGATGACAAAAACTCCGTCTGGGGTGAGTTCGAGATCGCGACAAAATTTGTCGACGATCTTAAAACTCTGCGATTCGGGTTGAAGATTCGCGTTCGCAGCGGTCTTCAAAACGACTTGCTCCTCAAACTGCTGCAGCGTATCGGCGCCGCCATTAAAAAAATATGTCAGATGCGGGAGTCGGGCATCTTCGGTGATCTTTATGTTTGGAATTTGCAACTGTGAAAGCACGTCAACGAGAGTATTCTTTTCAGGCTCTTGTCGAAAGGCCGCGGGCAGATTAAACGCGCGGTCGTATTCCGTGAGGCAAACCGTTTCGACTTCTGGCTTCGCGTTCGTCTCGGCATCTGGCACGCAGAGCGAGCGGACAAGCTGCCGCATCGTCTCTGGGCGATGATTAAAGAACACAAGCAGGTCGCCGTTTTTCACCGTGGTCATCGGAATATCAGGCGCCTGTTCGACGATGATCGGCGAGATGAATTCGTCAGAAATTCCTCGGAGAAACGAGTTACGGATCGAGGTTACAGCGTCGCGGCTCCGTTCGCCTTCGGCATGAACGAGCATAGTAAACGCGCGTGCCGTGCGTTCCCAATTTTCTGACGCGTCCATTGCAAAATAGCGGCCACAAAGAGTCGCGATCCTGCCTACGCCGATCTCCATCAGCTTTATTTCAAGCGCCTCAACGTAGATATCGGCTGTGCGCGGCTGGACATCGAGGCCGTCGAGAATACAGTGGACAAAAACTTTTTCAAGTTCGTATTTTTTCGCATATCGCAGCAGTACAAACAAACTGTCCATCGACGAATGCACGCCGCCGTCGCTCAACAACCCGATAAGATGCACTGCTTTTTCGTCAGCTTTTACCTTTGTAAATGCACGATCAAGCGCCGCGTTCTGCATAAACTCGCCGCTCGCGATCGCTTCTTTGATTTTTGCAAGCTCGGTACGAGCCGCTCGCCCCGTGCCTAAATTCAAATGACCAACTTCCGCGTTACCGGGCGCGTCCTCGGGCTGTCCTACCTCTGCACCTGCGGCGACGAGCGTCGTCATCGGATATTTGCGACAGATCTCGTCGTAATAAGGTGTGTGAGCGATGGCGATGGCGTTACCCTCGGTGCGCGGAGCGTAGCCCCAACCATCGAGGATCACGAGTGCGAGCGGACGCTTAGTGGATGGTGTATTCAACAAAATGTTTGATTCAGAGTATAAAAACTCTGTTCGTGATTATAACAAATTCGTCAGTATGCGTCGGACGAAGTTCGCTCCATCCATCGCTCCGGAAATCGCAGCTCATCAAAATCGTAATGCTTGTAAAGCCCATGCGCATCGCGCGTCGCAAGCAGCCATCGGCGTAAATCTTGTAGATCGGGTTGCGCGACGATCACCTCCATCAGCCATTTGCTCAGGCCTTTGCCGCGTTCCGCTGCGGTGACAAAAACATCGCCGATGTATGCAAAGGTCGCTTTGTCGGTAATGACGCGGGCAAACCCGACCTGTTCGCGGCCGCGGTATATCCCAAAGCAAAGCGAATTCTCGATCGCCGTCAGCGTTTGTTCAAGGGTACGGTTCTTCGCCCAGTAAGCTTCATTCGACAGAAAACGATGGATACTCGCGATGTCTAACCGCCGCTTATCCGTATCTATCTCGTAGTCGCCTTTTCGAAGTTTCATTTGTATTCAGACGCCGAGCACCCGACGTGCGCGGCTGCGAAGACCGGCGGTCAAGGCCTGCGGATGTTTTGTCGCGATCAACCTCAGTTCTTTGAGTAATTCCGGCTCGTCCTTGGCCAGCTTTGCAGCAACTGTCATCGAAAAACAACGCACGGCAACCGGCTGCTCCGGATCGGCGAGCAAATTGTAGCAGGCGTCAAAAACGCGTCCCTCGAGTCGTTTTGGGATGTCGATGAACTGCAGCATCCGCACCACGTTTCGGCGCACCGCAACATGGACGTCGTCGCGTTCAAGCTGCTCGATGAGCTTCGCGAAATAAGGTTTGATGAGCTGTTTGTTACGTTCGGCGCAGTAGTTCACAGCCCAGGCGGCACGTTGCGACTCTCGGTAGACCGGTCCGAGAAAAAGCTTGATCAACTGGGCAAACCGCTCTTTGTCATCGCCAACATACTCGGCGATCTTCATCGTCTGGCGTTTCGAGTGTTCTTTAAGAAGTTCGTCGCGGATGTTCATTTACGCGATCTGATAAAAGGCCTTGCGGCCGGGATAAACTGCGGACTCACCAAGATCTTCCTCGATGCGAAGAAGCTGGTTGTACTTTGCAATTCGGTCGCTGCGGCAAAGACTGCCGGTTTTGATCTGGCCGGCATTTGTCGCGACGGCGAGGTCGGCGATGAACGAATCTTCCGTCTCACCGCTGCGATGCGATATTATGGCGGTCATATTGTTTGTGCGCGCTAATTCGATCGCGTCGAGCGTCTCGGTGAGCGTACCGATCTGGTTTACTTTGATAAGAATCGAATTCGCCGCGTCTTCGTCAATTCCCTTTTGCAGGAATTTGACGTTCGTGACAAAAAGATCGTCGCCGACGAGCTGCACTTTGTCGCCAACTTTGCCCATCAGGTTTTTCCAGCCGTCCCAATCGTTCTCAGCCATTCCATCCTCGATCGAAATGATCGGATATTTCGCACACCAATCGGCCCAGTACGCGGCCATTTCGTCGGAGGCTAGCTCGCGGTTGTCTGATTTCTTAAAAATATATTTGCCATCTTTGAAAAACTCGCTCGACGCCGGATCGAGTGCGATCATTACGTTGCTGCCGGCCTTATAACCGGCCTTTTCGATGGCTTCTAGAATAGTTTCGACAGCTTCTTCGTTAGATTTCAGATTCGGCGCAAAGCCGCCTTCGTCGCCGACGCTCGTCGAATAGCCGCGCGACTTGAGCACG
>JANOGL010000051.1:0-3518 GCA_031405985.1 Acidobacteriota bacterium
TAGGGTGATTCTCAGTCGGATTTGCACCGCATAGCATTATCGTCCTCGCGCGCTCGATGTCATCAAACGAATTCGTCATCGCCCCCGTGCCGATCATCATTTTCATCGCTGCGGCTGACGGCGTGTGGCAAACGCGGGCGCAGCAGTCGACGTTGTTCGTCCCCAAGACGACGCGGGTAAATTTTTGAGCGAGGTAATTCTCCTCATTCGTCGCACGCGCGGAACCGAGCACGGCGATGCTCTCAGGGCCGTACTCCGCAGCGAGTTCGCGTATGCGGCGCGCGGTGAAGTCGATGACTTCCTTCCACGAGACAACGCGCCACTCGCCGTTTTCGCGGATCATCGGTTCTGTCACGCGGTCGCCGGCATCGACGAACTCGAAGGCGTAACGCCCTTTGACGCAAAGGTGGCCGCGATTAACCGGCGCGTCCAGCACGGGCCGAATCTGAACAACCTTGTCGTTGATGGTGCCGACATTCATCTCGCAGCCCGTGCCGCAATACGGACATGTCGTCCGCGTCCACTCGGTCGGGAAGCCGTGTCTTATCACGGATTTGTCCTCGAGCGCTCCAGTAGGACACGCGTCCGAGCACGCCCCACACGACACACACGAGCTGTCGCCAAACGCCGCAAACGAATCGGGCAGAATTTCGCTGTCTTCACCGCGGCCGACAACACGCCAGACAAATTGTCCCTGTACGTCGGCGCAGATCCGCACGCATGCGTAGCAGTCGATGCAGCGCGACATATCAACCTGAATGTATGTTTGCGAGTCGTCGATTCTTTGCCCGTTACGCGGCGCAAAATCGTCCGCCGTCAGGCCGTAATTGCGTGCAATCTTATGAAACGGTTTGCCGGGAAACTGCTCAAAGGCGTCCCGCGGATAATGTCGGGCGAGCATCCGCAGGTTCCATTTTCGCGTCGATTCTATAGCGTCGGAATGAGTTTCGACCTCCATTCCGTGGGTAAGCGGCGTATTGCAGGAAACGGGCTTGTGGGTAGTACCCTGAATGTCTACAAGACACAAACGGCAGGCTCCAACCGGTTTGAGCCGGTCGTCGTTGCACAGGGCGGGAATGTCGAAACCGAGCCGTTGAGACGCGGCGAGGATGGTCGTCCCTTCTTCAAATTCGCCGTCGCGGCCGTTGATTTTCGCCCGTATCATCGCGTACCTCGTTCTATTTGACGTGACGCTTTAGAGGCAATCTGACAGAATGTCCGCGAACCTATAAACGTCCATAAACCTATTGTACAACGGCACCGGTGTGACGCGGATCACGTCGGGCTCGCGCCAATCGGCGTAAATGCCGCGCTCGACGATAAGCTCGTGCAGCGATTTGTCCCCGGTTTTGACGCGAATCGATAGTTGGCAGCCGCGTTGCTGTGGATCGCGCGGGGTGATGATCTCGATGCGTTCGTCAGCGATGTCATCGATAAGAGATTCGAGATAACCGGTGAGTTTCACGCTCTTTTCGCGAAGGGCACCAATGCCCGCTTCTCCAAAGATCTCGAGCGATGCTCGCAATGCGGCCATCTGCAGGATCGGCGGGTTTGAGATCTGCCAGCCTTCGGCGCCCGCAAGCGGTTTGAATTTCGGGCCCATGAGAAAGCGAGTCTCCTTGTCATGTCCCCACCAACCGGCAAATCGCGGAAGACCAAACTCGCGCGCGTGACGTTCGTGAACAAACGCACCCGCGACCGCACCGGGACCGCCATTCAAATATTTGTAGGTGCACCACACAGCAAAATCAACGTCCCAGTCGTGCATTTCAAGCTTGAGATTGCCCGCCGCATGTGCGAGGTCAAATCCAACAACCGCGCCAACCCCTTGCCCGGCCTTTGTTATGGCCTTCATCTCAAACGCCTGGCCCGTGTAGTAATTAACGCCGCCGAGCATCACGAGAGCAATCGAGTCACCCTCGCGTTCGATATTTTCAATAATGTCTTCGGTCCGCAACGTGGCCTCGCCTTCGCGAGGAGTAAGCTCGATCAAGCTGCCCTGCGGATCAAACCCGTGAAACTTTATCTGCGATTCCACCGCGTACTGATCGGACGGAAAAGCCCCTTTCTCGATAACGATCTTGTGCCGCTCGGTCGTCGGACGGTAAAACGAAACCATCAGCAGATGCAGATTGACCGTGAGTGAATTCATAACAACAGTCTCGATCGGCCTTGCACCGACGATTTTGGCCATTTGCTCAGTCAAAAACTCATGATACGGCAGCCACGGGTGCTTTGCGTTAAGATGTCCGGCGACCGCGAGCCGCGACCAGTCCTCAAGTTCCTGATCGACATATTCCCGAGCCTTTTTCGGCATCAGCCCGAGCGAATTGCCCGTAAAATAAATCGGTTCAACGCCCTGCTTCTCTAACGGAAAATTAAACCGCTCGCGAAATCCTCTTAACGGATCAGCTGCGTCCATTTCCTTAGCCGAGTCAAGATTCATCGATTGATTATTCATCGTCATCATCGAGCCAAAGCGCAATTACATCGACATCATATCGCTCCAGTATCGGGTTCGCGGTCATTAACTTAAGTTTATTAGTTCTAGCCTGTGCCACCAACAATCTATCAAAAGGATCTGCGTGATGTCGCGGCAAGTCCGCGACTGCACAAGCATCTTTCACGCTGATCGATAGCTGCGATAATCCGGCCGTCGTGACAATTTTATTGACGACTTCTGTCGGGCTAGCCGGTAAAGTAATGCGGCCATCCGACCACTTCATCGCGATTTCCCAAGCACTCGCCGAGGAAAAAAATATCTCCTGAGCGGGGTCATCAAGCAGTGTCTTTGCACTTTCAGACAGCCGCCCTTCGAATCCTGCAGCCCAAAGAAATACGTTCGTGTCGAGAAGAATGCTCACTTCGACGTGTCCTCAAATTCCGCGATCGGCTCGTCAAAGTCATCGTGGATAACTATCTCGCCATCATACATTCCAATCCAGTTGCGCTTACCCTTGCTATTGACCCGAACGAGCTGAACGGTTTCCTGTCCATTGCGGGTGATAATAACCTCTTCGCCTTCGAGCGCGGCGTTTATCATCTGGCTGAGTTTGGATTTTGCTTCGTAAACACTGACTTTCACCAATTCAGTATATCTAGTCAGACTAGTTAGTCAAGTCAAATTCTAATTTAGACAAATTTAACCAGTTCAATGCTGCGCCGTGCAGCAGCATGCTCTTAATTCCGTCATCGTAATCCATCGATTCGATCAAACGACCGGGTTCAGCCTCACCGAGCGGGAACGGATAATCGCTGCCGAGCATGACCTGGTCAGAGCCGACGAGGTTAATAAGGTAATCTAGTTTTGCCGGCTCATGGACGAGCGAATCGAAGTAAATTCGGTTCAGATAACGTCGCGGACCGTGCGGATTATCCGTAAACAGGTCGGGGCGAACGTTAAAGCCGTGATCGATTCGGCCGATAGTGGCCGGGAAAGCACCTCCACCGTGGGCGAAGCAGATACGCAGTTGCGGCAGGCGCTCCAGCGTTCCGGAAAAGATCAGCGAACAGATCGC
>JANOGL010000010.1:0-4657 GCA_031405985.1 Acidobacteriota bacterium
GACCAGTTGCAGGAAAACGGTCTTTTAGAGAACAGCATCGCACCGAGGTTTGAAGGACAGTCGAGACGGCAGGTGATCAAGAAGATCGGTTTAGCGTCGATGGTGACTGTGCCTCTGATCGCTTCGCTCGTTGCTCCGCAAAATGCGCTGGCAGTTGGATCCTGTGCTTGCGTCGCTCCTGGGGATTGCCTCACTCAAATAAATTGCCCTAATACAGTCAACTGTAATGGCGGGGGCATTTGTGCTCCTTAAGTATTTGATGTGTTAGTGAGTTTGACTTGATTATGGCTTTAAGTCATGCAATAATCTGGGCGAGTTTGAAAGACAATTTAGTTTCTAACCGGCGCCTGTTTTCATTGCTTGATGCAGTTGCGTGTGGCTTAATATTAGCTTGATTCTGAATCACTTATTTGGAGGGGAAGATGAACACTAATCCGACTGCCCGTAAGAATGACCTGGTTGTGCAGGAAACGTCTGACGAGGTCTTGGTCTATGATCTTAAAACAAGCAAAGCTCACTGTCTCAACAGTTCTGCAGCCATGATATGGAGATCCTGTAATGGCAGCAACACCGTATCCGACATCGTTCGCGAATTTGAGAAGAATGGTATAGGTTCTGTCAGTGAAGATTTTGTATGGCTGGCGATCGACCAGCTAAATGAAAATGACCTTCTTGAGAATAAGAACGCATCGCGTTACAACGGGCACTCCCGCCGACACGCTTTAAAGACAATAGGTTTGGCTACAGCAGTTGCCTTGCCCGTGATAGCCTCATTGATGGCTCCGCAGCAGGCACTCGGCGCGATTTCTTGTGCGTGCCAGGCGGATATCAATTGCATGGGGCTTACGGGCTGTCCGTCCCAGATGGTTTGTAATGTAAACTTTGTCTGTGCCCCGCAACCAATGCCGCCAATTTCGTAAAAACGGGATAAACAAATCTCCAAAGAGTAGTGAAGATCGTTCATCTTTGCTACTCTTTTTTGTGCCTTATGATGCGGGATACACAACGCTGGAATTTACTGCAACGAAAAGCTCAACAAGCCAAGTCCGTCCGTGCCGTTGAGGTGCTCAGATCCGCCGGGATCGAACCTATACTGATCAAGGGCGTGGCTGCTGCCCAGTTTTATCCCACTGATAAATATAGGTTTTCGATAGATACGGATCTCGCGGTTTCTGACGCCGACTTTGACAAGGCCAACTCTTTGTGTCGCTCACCAGCCGCGGCAGGAATGGCTATCGATCTTCACAGGGCACTTCGACATCTGGATACGGTCGAATGGCAAAACTTATTCAAAAACTCAAGGCTGCTTGATTTTGAGGAAGGTAACATCCGTGTCCTTCGTCCCGAAGACAACCTGCGTGTATTGTGTGTTCATTGGCTCACTGACGGCGGCGTTTATAAGGAAAGACTCTGGGACGTTTATTACAGTATCGCAAACCGCCCCGCCGATTTTGACTGGGATCGATTTCTCGGCGTCGTCAGCGACCGGCGTCGAAGGTGGCTGATCTGCACATTAGGACTTGCGACACGTTATCTCGGACTCGACCTGTCAGATACACCGATAAAGGATGAAGCTAGTGAGCTTCCAAAATGGTTAACAGACGCCGTCGACACTGAATGGGCGGACGACGTAAAGCCCCGGCCGCTGGAAGCCAGCCTTAACGATTCGAAGGTGCTGATCGAGCAAGTAAAACGTCGATTTAGTCCAAATCCGATCCGAGCCACTATTGAAATGGAAGGTAGCTTTGACGCGCGGACACGTTTCTTTTACCGACTCGGCAATTTCTTTATGAGAATACCGTCCTCGTACCGTCGTGTCTCGGGCACCCTGAGAGCAAGATGAGCATTACACTCGCACTTGAATCAGCTATCGCGGGCGGCAGCATTTCGCTTCTCGACGGCGGAGACGAGATCGACAACTGGATAGGTTCGACGGACGTTTCAAAGGCCGAGGACCTTTTAGTAAATATCGATAAGTTGCTAATTAATAATCGTGTATCGCGTCTTGATGTTAGGCGCATTGCTGTATCGGCCGGGCCGGGAAGTTTCACCGGCATTCGAATCGGGCTCGCAACGGCGTTAGGTCTAAAAAATGGTCTCGGCGTTGCGATGACAACGGTTTCGGCTCTCGAAGCGATTGCGGCTACAGCGACTTGCGAAAATATGATCGTCGCCATTCCGATGGGGCGAAATTCAGTTTGTCTCCAGCAATTCATAAAGGTGAATGGCGGTCAGCCTTATACACTCGAAAACGAACGTTTTGTCGAACTTGTTCGACACGATAATCAAGACAAATACATCGTTCACGAAAAGCTCTATTCTGCAGAGATTCAGCTTCCAAAGGTCTCGAATTTCGGTTCGAATGTCGCAAAAGCGGTCGGATCGTACGCGATCGACAATCCGGATATCAACGTCGAACCCTTATTCATCAGCAAAGCCGCGCAATGAACCCTAGCTGTCTCCGCATAAAATCTATCGATGCATCGCACATCGGCGAGCTTATCCGCATCGGTGAGGAGACTGGCCTTAGCCCTTGGAGCGCGCAGAGTTACCTCGAAGAGATGAAGAACCCGTCGGCTATCATGCTGAGGCTCGTTGACGAGGAAAATACGATTGTCAGTTTTATCGTCGGACGAATTATTCTCGGGGGCGAGATCGAGACGCAGCTGGATGCCGAGATCTTCAATATCGCTGTGACCGAACAGAATCAGCAAAGAGGTTGCGGCCAACGCCTTTTTGACGAATTTGTCAACAAATGCCGTGAAAACGAGGTCGCGAGAGTATGGCTCGAGGTCCGCGAATCCAATGAAAAAGCCATTAAATTCTACGAAAAGAACGGCTTCGAAAGTGTTCAGACGCGGCCGTCATTTTACAGCAATCCTCGCGAACACGCCCTCGTTATGCTGCTTATATTGTCTGAATCTGCTCTGTAAGCGGCGGTCTAGTCCGGGGCATATTCATAAGTTTCCGACGAAACTGTCCGCCCGCTAACGCAAGCGGTTCTGACAGAAATTCGGCTTGATAATTTATTCGGATAGGTCTAGAATTGTCGTTAAGCACGGGAAAATTAACAGGGATTTAACCGTGTGGTAAAAAACTTTGACAAGTGAGGACTAAACGCTATGGACATGTCAACAGCTGATCCGGTGAGGGACGAATTGCTAAAGAGCAATCAAGTTTTCAGAGATCTGGTACATCAGCACGAGGACTTCGAAAAAAGATTGAGCGAGCTTGCACATCTAACCTACCCAAACGATGACGAGCAGATTGAAGAGTCAACGCTCAAGAAAAAGAAACTCCAGGTTAAAGACGAGATTTACGCAATGATGCAGCAGCACGCCGTTTCGCATTAGAGAAACGACAAGGCTGCTAAATTTATTTTAGGGAAGCGGTTAACGGCTATTTGTCGTGGCCGCTTTCTTTGTTTAAGAACAGGTCGCGGCGCTGTATGCATAAACGGCGCGGTTTGTCAGAATTAAGATCTTGCCGTTCGAGGACAAAGGCCTCGCGATCGCGAATTCATCAACAGCGAGGTTTAGCTGACCAACCAGTTTCCCCGAATCAAGGTCAATAAGATGAGCGGCCTGTTCCTCGTAACCCGATACGAGGGCAAATTTGCCGTCGATGACGCCGATCTGCGAAATGCGCTCATTCAAGCGCTTCTTCCAAGCGACGTCACCATTTCTGCTAGAAAAAAGGTAAACGAAATTATCGTTTGACGCCGCGAGCAGGTTGCCGCCGACCTCGACGATCGCCGAGATCTTTCCGCCGCTTTTGAAATTCCAATTGACCTTCTTGTCGCTTTTGCCGAGGGAAGTCAGATTGCCGCGTTCGTCGCCCGTGAAGACGTCGCCCGTGATCTCGCCGACGGCGGTCGGTGCGAATTGCAGCTTCTTGACGGAAACGATCTCGCCTCGGTCGAGCGAGACGGTGAAAACCTGCTTCGCTGTCGAAGCGACGTAAACATTGGTGTGGTTAAATCGCGGTTCGCCGACAAAGCCCTCGGCTAGCTCGCGCCGCCATTTCTGTGCGCCTGTCTTAAGATCGTACGCCTCGATCACGCCCTTGCTGGTAACTGCGATCACGGAATCTGCACCGAGACCGATCGAGTAATTGTCAGCCTCTGGCAGTTTCGCTGACCATACGGTGATGCCCGTCTCTTTGCTCAAATATCGGAGAGTTCCGCCGCCGCTCTTCCCGGATTCGCCATTAACAACCGATGTCACAAGAAACACACCGCCTTCGCTCGCGAGCAGATTCGAAACGACCTCGCCGCCGAGTTCCGTTGCCCAAAGCTTTTTGCCGTCGGGCGAAAGCGCATCGACCCGTGCTCCGCCGCTGCCGACAAAAATGTGGCTCCCTCCGGCGGTCAGCATTTTGCCGTCCTCGACAGCGAAGCTCCAGCATTTCGAGAGCGTGACCTCACCGTTAGGGCCAGTTGAACCGTTAGCAACGGTCTGTCCGACGGCCGGCACAGCAGCGATTGCCGTCAAGACAATAAGCAGAACAAGGGTTTTGGGAAACATTCCGGCGTGCATTAAAAATTCCTTTAGCGCGTGCGTTAACTCGATTTTAGCACAAGCACTTGTCGTGTTATATTGATGCTATTACACGGTCGTAAGTTTGACAGGATTTGGCATCAGGTTTTAGGTATTTG
>JANOGL010000031.1:0-8756 GCA_031405985.1 Acidobacteriota bacterium
CGCATAACGTTGGCTGAACGATTGGGCAATCGCGGCAAGATCACTATCGAACAGCAAGAAGCCCAACTTCGCACAGAGCTGGAGAAGATCGGTGTGGATGTCGCGAAAGACCTTTCGATTTACGACATCTCCGCGAGATACGTCCGTCAGCGAAGACTCAAGGATGTGCTTGCCCGTCAGGACTATCGGCTCGTTATTAAAGACCTCAACAAGGTCGCACCCTTGCAGGACGTAGCTGACCGAATAAATGTCAGCAGCCTCGATCTGGTCATCGCAGAGAATACGCGTATCGACGATATTCGTCGTGAACTGCGGATCGAAGCGATCAAGGCGGCTAAAGCCAAGGCTGAATATCTGATGCAGGCGATCGGCGGAAAGGTCGGCAGTGCGATCTTCGTCAAGGAAATCGACAATGAAGTGCCGGATTTTGAATACGGTGATAGATATATGTATGCAGCGAATGCTGCCAACGCTTCAGCTAACGCAGCCTACATGCCACCGCTTTCCTTCGCCCCTGAAAAAGTTCGATGTATCATCATTGCCAGGTTTGAGATCCAATAATTTCTTGCAAGCGGCAAAATAAACTCCGTTCTTCTGACATCAGCAATGCTGAAGTTTTTAGATACGGAGTTTTTATATGTCGAAATTTAATAGTCCGCTGAATAACATCAAGGTGGCGAGCCCTTGCCCGGCGAGTTGGGATGCGATGTATGGCGACGAGCGAAAGCGTTTTTGCGGCGAGTGCAAGCTCAATGTTTACAATTTGTCGGACATGACGCGTGACGAAGCCGAGCAACTTATCACCAATAACGAAGGCCGTCTTTGTGTGCGATTTTACCGACGTGCGGACGGCAGCGTCATTACAGCAGATTGTCCGGTCGGCTGGGCGAAGGTCAAGCACAGAACGCGAGCTGCTGTGACTGCGGCGGCTTCGCTTGTGATGGCGTTGTTCACCGGCGTCCTGGTTTCGGATTTTTTCTCAGGTCGTCAGTCGGCCACGGTGGGCAAGACCGCGCCTTTTGAACGCACAATGGGAGCGATCGCCGTGCAAGGAGAGCCAGTCGCACCGCGCCGTCAGCCCGACGCTAATTTTGAATTAGGTAAAATGAAAGCCTTGACCGAAGACGAGAAGAAGAGGCTCGGCAGTTAATTTTTTACGTAATACCCTTCACGAGCGCGGATGCGAACGGCCCCGCGATTGATGACGCCAACATTTACTTTAACGAACTTGTTTAACGGAAAGTCTGATTCGGAGTAGTACTGAATCAGGTATTGCGACCGCAGCTCATTCGCGATCTGCTTAAAGATTCGGTCGAGAAGCTCGGTGTTTCGACGCATGTTGCTGCCATTTGCGTAACCGTCTTTTGTATCGATCGGCAAAAACTTTGGTGCGAAGGCGCTGCCGCCGGTTTCGTCTGAGAATCGCTGCATATTCTCCTGACCAAAAACACTCATCTGATTCAAAAGATAAGAGCTGCCCGCGGGGTTTATCGAATAATGAACGATATCGGCATTTTGCAACGCTCTCGACACGATTGTTCTCTCGCCGTTCTTCGCTGATTGCTGCGCCTGCGCAACGATCTTTCCAAACTTACGCATTTCAGGGTCAGGCCCACGTTCAACGACTCCACGCTCGATGCGGTACTGAGCACGCTGTACGCCTTCGCTAAAATTATCCTCGCCGTCAGAGATCACAACCACGACACGACGCGTGCCTTCGGGGGCATTTGTACGCAGGTAGTTCGCCGCCAACCTAACTGTGTCGAAGAATGCTGTCGCGCCTTTTGTCGGCGGAATGCTTAGCACGGCGGCAATCGCCTTGTCCGAAGTTTCGCGTCCCTGAACGAGCATCGGTTTTTGCCCGATTGTAAAGATCGTTGCTCGGTCTATGGGGCGCATAACGTCACGCAGAAATTTTGCTGCGGTCTCTTGCTCAAACTTGAACATCGCGTCGGTGCTCGCCGACACATCGAACAGCAACGCGATTTCCAGCGGCACTTTGTCGGCTGCTCCGACGGCGTCGATCGTTTGTTGTTTGCCTTCTTCGGTGATCTGAAAATCTTGCGGTGTCAGGCCAAGCACAGCGTTGCCGCAGGCGTCCGTGGCCGAGACCGGTACGACGACAAGACGCGAATTAATCTTTATGATCTCGTCGTCAACCTTTGGCTTTGGCGTCGGTGTTGCCGTTTGCGCAGACAGTGAAAGCGCGAGGCTTGCGGCGGATAAGAGCGTTAAAGTAAAGATCGTACAGAATTTTGTGGCGCGCATTTGAACACTCCGGTAAGCAACTTGAGAGAAAGATAAGAGGGCAGTTAGAAGCGGTCGGCGGATATTGGCCCGACGCTTCTGACTTGCCCTCTGGATTGGTGGTTACTTGTCGTTGTCGACCGTCTGCGACTTGACTTCGACGTTTGTGTTTAGACCGCGGCTCACCAAGAGCTTGACCTCGACACGTCGGTTTTGTTCACGACCCTCGCGGGTTGTGTTGTCGGCAACCGCATTCAGCTCGCCAAAACCGTACGACGGCGTAAAGCGACGCAAGCTCACGTTGTGATTATCGATCAGATATTCGCGAACGGCTTTTTCGCGACGTTCACTCAAAGATTTGTTCATCTTTGTGTTGCCATCGGCCGAAGCGTAGCCCGTGATCTCGATCATATAGCCCTTAAGCGTGCCCGCGGTTTTTGCGATCTCGTCGAGCGAAGTCTTTGCCTCAGGCGAGAGAACCGCGCTGCCGACGCGGAAAAGCACCGTCGCCGAAGACTGGACCGTGTAATCGTCGAGATCGGTAATGCGCTTGTTTGTAGCGTTTACGCCAGCAACCGCGGCATCAGCCGTTTCCTGAGCGGCCTTTGCACCGCCTTTTGCGGCGTTCGAGATTGCCATCAGCTCGTCTATCTGGCCTGACAAACGCTGTGCGTTCTGCTCCTGAGAGGTAAGGCGTTCCTCAGCCGGAGCGACGCGTGCGTCGATCGACTGTGCGGTCAGCATATTGCTCTTGTCAAAGCGAACTTTGTTGGCCGAAACGGCGCCTGTCGAGTCACCACGGCCCTCGACCTCCATATTAAGCCCTCGCACAAGCGAGGTCATCGGAAATTTGTCGCCGCTGCGTAAAAATCCGCCGTTGCTCTTGATGCTTGCGGTTGGTTCGACGACGACACGCGTGTCGACGCCGACTTGATCGCGAACCACAAACGTGTTCTCGGCCTCTTTGGCCACGATCACGCCTTTGATCTTATATTTTTGCCCCGCCACTGCTGTGCGAAGCTGAGCCGTCTGCTGTGCAAATAAGCTGACCGCACCGATTGCTATTGATAGAAAAAGTACTGAAATACGTTTCATTATGATTCCTCCTATTTATTAATGCTGAAATAAAACAACAATGGATAGACGCAATTTACGGATAGCGAGTTGTCGCTAAATGTCCGCTAAATTTTGTTTGACTTCTCAATGTTGAACCTATTGATTTAACGGAAGCGCTGGTTCGGGAGACTTCTCAACAATGTTTAAATCATACAAATCGCGCCCGGATTCGTCAAATCAAAGATAAATCGACCTTATGGCAAACATAAGCTAGATCGAAAACGGGGCGTTTTCGAGATATTTTTTTAAGTAAGCAAGAAACTTTTCAGCGTCGGCGCCGTCGACTATTCGGTGATCGTAAGTTAATGCAAAATAGGCCATTTGGCGGATCGCGATATAGTCGTCACCGTCGTTTGAAGTCATCACTTTTGGCCTTTTTTCGATCGTGCCGACGCAGAGGATCGCGACTTGCGGCTGGTTAATGATCGGCGTGCCGTACAGGCCGCCGAAGACGCCGGGATTTGTGATCGTGAACGTGCCGCCCTGAACTTCGTCCGCGTTTAGCTTTTTGCCGCGGGCACGGTCGGCGAGATCGTTTGCCTTAACAGCCAACTCGGCGAGCGACATCGTCTCGGCGTTCTTTATTACAGGGACTATCAGCCCCCAATCGAGAGCGACGGCCATCCCGAGATTTATGTCGCCTTTGTAAATGATGTTGTCGCCATCAACCTGTGAGTTGACGATGCGATGCTCGCGGATCGCGGCGGTCACGGCCTGAAAGATAAACGGCATAAAGGTCAGCTTTGTCCCGTGCTTTGCCTGAAACACATCCTGATTTGCCTTGCGAAACTTCGCCACATTGGTCATGTCGATCTCGTAAACGCTGGTGACGTGCGCCGACGTCTGCTTAGAGAACGTCATGTGCTCGGCGATCTTCTTACGCATCACGGACATTTTCTCAACGCGATCTTCCATTGTTGTGGCGGGCGTCGGAGGCGTAAATGAGGTCTCCGGTCTTCGGTCTTCGGTCTGTGGACTTGGAACTAGAAACTCGGAGCTCGGAACTGACGCGGCTCCTTTTACGAGCAGATCCTGCGGTCTTAACGCCGCGCCGGTCTCGATAAAATTTAATATGTCGTGCTTTGTCACACGCCCGCTAATACCGCTGCCGGGAATTCGCGTGATGTCGATGCCGTGCTCTTTTGCAATGTTACGCACGAGCGGGCTGCTCTTTTGACGGCGGAGATCATCAACGGTTGCGCCATTACCGCCGGTCGTTGTGAGAACGTTAGGTATATTGATCGAGCTAACATCTGACAGTCCGGAAGGGCGGCTTGCCCCCGCTGCCGCAGCTTTCACCGAACTCTCCGGTTCCTCTGTGTCACGTTTTGCGGGGGCCAGCCCGCCTTCCTGACTTGTCTTGGACTGAGATTGAGTTGGTGGGCTTGCGGCGCCCTCTGCTCCAACAAGTGCAACGACCGCACCAACTTCGACGGTTTCACCCTCCTGAACGTTGATTGCGAGCAATTTTCCGGCGGCGGGCGAAGGAACTTCGGCATCGACCTTGTCGGTAGAGATCTCGAGCAGCGGCTCGTCTTTTGCAATGTCGTCGCCGACTTTCTTTAGCCACTTTGAAACCGTGCCTTCGGTTATCGATTCGCCCATTTGAGGCATGACAACCTCAGTTGCTTCGCTCGATTGCGGATTTTGGATTTGGGATTTTGGATTTTCAGATGCTGAAACTGCGACTGCCGATTGAGTTTCTTCGGGCACCGGTTCGGGAGCTGGAGTTTCAACCAGACTTGGGGCGTTGGACTTGGGAATTGGGGCAGCCGCTTCGCCTTCCTCTCCGATCACGGCGACAACGGTTCCGACTTCGACGGTTTCGCCTTCCTGTGTTTTAATCGCGAGAAGTACACCGGCGCCGGGCGAAGGAACCTCGGCATCAACCTTATCGGTCGAAATTTCGAGTATCGGCTCGTCTTTCTCGATACGATCGCCAACCGATTTCAGCCATTTGGAAACGGTGCCTTCGGTGATCGACTCACCCATCTGCGGCATTACGACTTCAACGCTCATATGTTACCCAAACTACAATAAAATAGGATACTAGAAAATCAGCCAACTTCAACCACCCGCTACCGCAGGCGGTTCTGACCTGAGCGCCGCAGCCGGACGAACGAAATCATCGTTACGATATAAACGAACAGAAACGCTGTCGCCAGTAGAAAATACAATGCCGACTGGCGAATGTAATACACAAACATCATCGCCAGAAAAAAAAGAAACGACAGCACGGCGATGAACACCGCTCGCTGAAGCTGCGTCGGCGAGATCGGCACTTTGTCTTGCTCTTTTTGCATTACTCAGCAGTCGCCGGGCCTATCATGGTTTTGACCTCGGAAATGCTATTCGCCGGAAAGCCGCCACGCGTCGCGTGTTCGCGAACAAGGTCTTCGCTGTCGGCGTTGTAAACGCAATAAATTTTGTCGCCGGTGACATAAGAGTGCAGCCACTCGATCTGCGAGCCCATCTCACCCAGCACGCTGCACGATGTTTGCGATGCGGCCTTCAGTTGATCGTCCGACCAATCGCCGACGCCGGGAATTTCACGTTCAATGACATATTTTGGCATATTGTTCTCTCCTGAAATTTATTCTAGGATATGGCAAACTGTTGGCGGAAACCAAACTTCAATTTTGTCCGTAAGAGAATCGATGAAAAAACTAACCTTACTTGTCCTGTTTGCGTTTGTCGTACCTGCGTTTGCGCAGCAACGCGCGTTGACAACCACCGATTACGCTCGTGCCGAAAAGATGCTCAGCTACAATACTGCGCCGCTCATAGACCGCAGCGGAGTTCGCGCGACTTGGCTCGCGGACGGTCGGTTTTGGTATCGCACGTTTACGCCTTCGGCGACGGAGTATGTGATGGTGAATCCGGCTGACGGCTCGCGCAAAACCGCCGCGAAACTCGCCGATCTCGGCGTTACGCAATCAGTTGCGGAACGCGGCGATCCGAACGCAATTGTCTCGCCAGATGGCAAGAAGGCGGCGTTTATCAAAGACCACAATCTTTGGTTGCGTGACATTGCAACAAAAAAAGAAACGCAGCTCACGACCGACGGCGTGAAGGATTTTGGTTACGCGAGGGACAACGCCGGATGGACCCACAGCGACCGGGCGATTCTTTTATGGTCGCCCGACTCGACAAAGATTGCGACGTTTCAGCAGGACCAACGTCATGTCAGTGATATGTATCTCGTCACAACAAATGTGGGAGCACCGAAATTAGAACAGTGGAAGTATCCGCTGCCCGAGGACAAAGAGATCATAAAGATTCACCGCGTCATTATCGAGGTCGATCCGGTTAAGGTCATTCGGCTCAAGATGCCGCCCGACGATCGTCGCGGCACCCTGTGCGACGACATTTCGTGCAACGGCAGCTTTGACGACAACGAGTGGACCGACGACGCCAAGATGCTGGCGTTTGTGTCCAGCAGCCGCGATCACAAGTCGGCCAAGTTTCGCGTTGCGGACGCTGCGACCGGCGACGTCCGCGACGTCATGGAGGAGAAGGTCGCGACACAGTACGAGTCCGGCCAGGGCGCGATCAATTGGAAGTATTTAGGCGCGACAAACGAATTTATCTGGTATTCGGAACGCGACGATTGGGGACATCTTTACATGTATGATCTGGCGACCGCCAAGCCGAAGTGGCAGATCACAAAAGGCAATTTCGTCGTCACGCGCGTTCTAAAGACGGACGAAAAATCGCGCACGATATTCTTCGAGGCGAACGGCCGCGAGGCGGGTCGCGACCCGTACTTCTCACACTTTTACCGCATTGATTTTGACGGTAAGAATTTGCAGCTACTGACGCCGGAGGACCGTAATCACCAGATTTCGCTCTCGCCCGGCGGTAAATACTTTATCGACAATTATTCAAAGCCCGACTTGCCGCAGACGGCCGTGCTTCGCGACATGCAGGGCAAGCGGGTAATGGATCTGGAGAAGGTCGACGTGACTAGACTCAAGGGCGCGGGCTGGAAACCGCCGACGCCGGTCACCGTTAAAGACCGCAATGGCAAGTGGGACCTTTACGGCCTGATGTTCACGCCGACTAAGATGGTCCGCGGCCGTAAATATCCAGTGATCAATTACATTTACCCGGGGCCGCAGGGCGGCGGTGTCGGCGGCCGTTCGTTTACCGCTGCACGCGGTGACAACCAGGCGCTCGCAGAACTCGGTTTCGTTGTCGTTATCATCGACGGCACTTGTAATCCTGACCGCTCAAAATCATTTCACGATGTCTGCTACGGCGACATGGCGGACAACACTTTGGAAGATCAGATCGCCGGCATCAAGCAGCTTGCAGCGAAGAATACGTTTATGGATCTGACACGCGTCGGCGTGTGGGGACATTCGGGCGGCGGATTTGCAACGGCGATGGCGATGTTTAAGTTTCCCGAATTTTACAAAGTCGGCATCGCTGAATCGGGTAATCACGATAGCCGCAATTACGAAGACGACTGGGCCGAACGCTACATCGGCCTGCTCGCAAAAACGGCAGACGGTAAGAGCGACAACTACGAAAATCAATCGACGCACATCTTTGCCAAAAACCTCAAAGGCAAACTGCTGCTCGCCCACGGCCTGATGGACGACAACGTGCCGCCGTACCACACTTGGCTCGTTGTCGATGCGCTCACAAAGGCTAACAAAGACTACGACCTGATTATCTTTCCAAACGCGCGGCACGGCTACGGGCAATCGAACTTTTACATGATGCGACGGCGCTGGGATTATTTTGTAAAGAATTTACTCGGCGCAGAACCTCCGGCGGGATACGAGCTAAAACCGAAGACCGATCCGCGCCTCGCGGCACGGTAACTATTTGAGTTCTTTAGTGTCGTCTTCGCTCTCGTCAAAGAGAACGCTCACGGGCGTGTGCGGCGGCGGCAGGCTGGCGATGTGGTCGGTCATGTCTTTTTGCAGTTTTTCGACCGCATCGCGGCTGCGTTCAAAGTCGTCATGAACGATCTTCAGCATGATCTTGCCTTCGTTGTGCGGAAACTCGCTGAGCCGCGCGAATGACTTAAGCCTTATCTCGATCTTCGCACCGCGCCGCATCACGCCTTTTTTAAATTTGACGTCGAGAATCTCGGCGACCGCCAGCCGCACTTCTTTGACGCCGTGCGAGATCAAGCCAAACAGCTTTGCCTCAAACTCGAGGACGACGCCGGCGCTTGAGAATTTTGCCACGCCGTTGACGCTCGTCAACCCGTGCGTGCTCTCGGTCTTAAATGGAATGCTCGTAAACTGTTGCATAAAAAGAATCGCCGCAAAAATGCGCAAAAGCCGCAAAACAGAGGTCAGTTATTTTTGCGTCTTTTGCGCATTTTTGCGGCTAACAAATTTCCCGATACCAAACAAACTTATCACCAGCCAGAA
>JANOGL010000146.1:0-5327 GCA_031405985.1 Acidobacteriota bacterium
AATGCAGAAAGCCCTTCGACGCGGGTTCAATAACTCAAAAAACGCAACGGTGAGCGAGCCCGCAACGATCCTGAATGTGGAGACTGAGGGCCCGGCGACCGCGATCTTACCAGTTGCTGCTATAAACGAAGAGATTCAAACAGCTGCTCGAATTCACGAATCAGCGCCGCCCGCGGGGGCCACCGCGAAAATTGACGTGCCCATCGCAGCGGATGAGCCCAAACAATCCGAAGTCCAAACCGCGATCTTCCCGACGCCGCCTGTTCAGACCGCGGCCGCGGCTGCCGGAGCAAACTTGCCACCACCAACGCCATATCAACAGCAAGCGCGAGTCAGTTCTGCTGCGCCACAAAAAAAATCGCGAGTCGGTCTCGTTATCGGAGCGTTGTTTGCATTAATGCTGCTCGGCGGTCTCGCGGTCGGCGGCGGCTGGTATTGGTTCACAAATTATTACGCCGTAAAGCCCGAAGTCACGCCTTCGCCCATACCAAGCTTGCGCCCGTCGGTTTCGCCAACGCCCAGCGCAACCCAACTCGTCGAAACAAAAGATAATGTGAACTCCACGACGACACCTGACAAGACGGATACGACGACCACGCGCGACCTGACGACGACCAATCCTCCGGATCGTCAGACGGTTCCGTCGACCAAAGCGACGCCGCCGCGCACGACTAAAACACCGACCGCCAAGGCCACGCCGAAGCCAAAGGGTGACGACCGAACTGTGATTTTGCAATAATAGACCCATGAAAAACGCGAGCCGAAAAATTCGATTAATCAACGTTGTAACATTGCTCGTGCTGCTGACGATTTCGTTAAGTGCCCAGTCAAAACGCGACCGCGACCGCGCAAAAAATCTGCAGGATCAGGCGGATCGCGCATTCCTTGCAAAAAATTATCAGGAAGCCGCCGACAAATATGCCCAAGCGATCATCATTGTCGCCACAAATCCATACGCTCACTATCGCAAAGGCTTTGCACACTTTAATCTCAAACAGAACACCGAGGCGTTGAATGAATTTGCCATTGCTCTATCGCAGGGCTTTCGACCGCTCGAGATTTACCGCGTCCGCGCTTACATCTATTACGAGCAAAAAGATTACGACAACGCACTACAAGATATTCGTGCTGCTCTCGTGCTTGCTCCGCGAGACATTACTCTTCTGAAAGCACTCGGCGAAGTGCAGCTCTCTAGAAACGCGTTTCCTGAGGCTCTCGATGCGTTCCAGCGCGCTGCTCGCGTCGCCCCTAATGACGCAGAGGTCGATTATTATTTGTCGCGAGTTTATTTTGCCACCGGTGATGTGAAGGAACAGGAACGCACGGCTACGTCGGCGCTAGCCAAAGGCACGAGATTCGTCGGCGAAACTCACTACTTTTTAGGCGACGCGCGTCAAAAGCAACGCAACTCGATCGGCGCGATTGACGCATACCAAAAAGCTATCAACGCAAAGCCCGATCTCTATCAGGCATACCGCAATCTAGCCGAGGCCTATCGCAGCGAAGGCCGCTACGTCGACGCGATTGCGATCTCAAAACAGGGACTAAGGAACTTTCCAAACGACGGCAACATTTATACCGATCTGAGTTGGTATTACAGCCTCTCAGACAAACCCGAAGACGCGATTCAGGCGGCAAAAGCCGGCATAACGCTGCTGCCTTCGCAGTACATGGCTTACACAAATCTCTGCCGCGCATACAACGACACGAAGCAGTACGACCTAGCAATAACGTCATGCAACGCCGCGCTCAAATTGCAGCCCGGCGACGGCGAAACTTACTTCTACCTCGCCCGCGCCTATAATCTATCGGGCAAAACTGTCGAAGCTACTCGCCTCTACGGCCTTGCTGTCAAAGGTCTCGAAGATTACGTCTCGAAACTCCCGGACTATTCCGACGGCTGGTACCTGCTTGGCAACGCCTACTTCTCCGACAACCAACGCGACAAAGCCATCGACGCTTACTCTAAGTGCCTTCAGCTCAGCCCTAAGTTTGTCAAAGCAATGTACAACCTCGGCCTCGTTTACGTCCGCAAGAAAAATCGTTCTGGCGCAAATGAGCAATACAATCGCCTTACCCCGCTCGACGCGCGTCTTGCGACCGCACTAAAAGCCGAGATCGACAGGATGTGATTCGCGTCGACGTCCTTTCGCCTGAGTCTCATTATGGTGGGGTCACTACGTCGCTGCATCGCTGCATCGTCGCATGGGCGTATGCACTTTTAGGTGCCACGGGCCAGCCAGCTTTTGAAATTGCTCATTACGACGTCCTTTATCAGAGCAACCGGAAGGTTTCCATTGTACAGCCCATCGGTATCGAGGAACGCCTCGTCGATTGACGCCCGAACCAGTTCCGACGGAACGCCTTTTTTCTCCCATTCGGCGATCGCGGCATATACCTCGGCCCCCAAAAGCTTCTCTTTGCTACAGTGAGAAAGGATACAAGCCGCAACTTCCGCAACGTAATTCATCACTTTGATAAACTTCGAAAAGGTCGGGACTAACAAGAATGTTCACCATTCGATGCCAGTGCGATCTTTTCTAAAAATTCAGACCCTCGATAATGTAATTATTTCATTTTGGAGAGCGGAAAACTTTCCGCTCTCCCGGAACATGTATTTCGTTATTGTTGTCGAGCGGGAGCTCCAACAATGCCAACCACAATATCTCGAAACTCAGTACCTGTTGAAATGTCTCGATCAATCGTCTTCTCTTCCGGCTCTGTGGGTTAAAGGCGGAAGATAGTGTAGGCAATCGAGCCATAACTGTGTTTCTTCTATTGATCGGTTTGCGAAATACATGTGCCAAAATACATCTGCGATAAGCTGTTCATCGCCGCCGACTTCGGTGGCATCCAGCAAAGTCCGTTTGAGTTTTAACTACTGAGCCCTTCAATGATGTGAAACACTTCGGTAGTTATAAACCCTAGCTCAAGATCTTTTTTTGCCTGCTCTAATGCACCCGAAAGATCACCGCGTTTCAAAATAGATTCATAGATCTTCGGCGTATCGCCCGCCATCCAACCCGCCTCGACGAATTTAGGAAGGTTTTCCAAAAAATATTCTGAGCGCTCTCCCGTGTTCATTTCTGTTAACTTATCGACCGGCCCAATCGTGTAGCCGTAAGGCCAGTCTTTTGTTCCAAGCGAAAGCTTCTCAAGTTCAGGAGGCATATCCTCGCCTACACCTTTCATTCCAAACTTGCCACCGTCGGCCTTACATCCAACCAGTCCTGGAAGTGCAGGTGATTGTAGCTCAAGCTCAATTTTTGAACCCGGAGTTATTGCAGGTCGATACGAACTTAAAATCGAATAATTCAACCATTTCCCTTCTTTAAAGCCCGGTATTAAATCAGACATTGGACCGATATAAGAGTTATCAAAGTCGAACTCTATCGGCTTCGTAACGGAAGCAAAGGTTTGCACTGTAAAACCAGATAAGCGATTTACGCTGGTGAGTAAGTTCTGAACCGTATAGGTGTAAGAATACGTTCCATTTTCAATTTTCCGAACTTTGGCAGAAACAAGTACATCAATCGCACCCAGTCTTTGGTACTTAATGATTTTTTCTTTCGTGTCGAAGCCGATCCATCGAAATTCATACTTACCGGCTTTCTCATCAACTACGACTACCCGCGGTTTATGATCGTAACGCTTCCCGTTGTCCAAATCTCTCTTGTAATAATTTACCGGAACTTCAAGTTTGACAGGGACTCTTGTCAAAGGCTTTCGCTCAGGTTTGACCCGATCCAATAAAGGCTCAATTTGCTGTGCCCGTGAGACACAAGCAACTTGTGTGAAAAAAATCAAAAGACTTAGTGCTAATCGCATAACCTCTCCCATTTGTTACTGCGGTGTGAGAGTTCTAATTCTCACACCGCAGCAATAGTTTACCTTACGGCGTTGGTGACGGCGTCGGTATAGGAGGCATCATTACCTCACCATCGACAATCGCAGAAACCCTATCAACGAATTCCTGTGTTAGTTGAAATTCATCTATCAGCCTTTGCCTTTTTCGGTCTAGAGGAAGTACCGGTGGTAGATTGTTGTAATAACTCAGCCAAAACTGAGTTTCAGCTTCGGTAGGCTCTCTAAAGAGATGTGACAAGAAAACGGCCGAAATGAACTGCTCTTTTGTTCTTTGCGTCGGATACTCAGCGAATATGTACTTCTGTAACAATTTGACTTCAGTCAAAAATTCAGACGGCCCCTGAGATTTTGCTAAAACCAATCGATCATGCCAAACTTCCCACTCATTCTGACTAGCAAATCTCCCTAATGCTCCTTCCCACGCATTTTCAATATATGAATGAGGCGTGTGAGTGTCAATAGGGTTGAGTTGCCCATTACTAATGTTATTCGGCTCATTATTGAAAGAAAGATGGAAATGTTCGGGATTAGACTCATGGAGAAAATCGGTCGCACCATTGGCAAGTGCCAATCGCTCGAGTTCCTCGAACCGGTTTCGAGGGATTTGACCGGGCGACGAGCAGCAGCGCAAATCTAAACTGTTTCCCTCACGGTGATATTTATGTACGGCATTTAGGTTATGCCAATTTGGAATCGGAATTCCACGACTTGGCGCGGCAAGATCAAATTTGCCACCGGCTATTAAGCTTATTTCGTTCACGCGAAGTTTGTCATTTTCCGGCATTGGACTGGCTCCGTAATACCTGTTTTTGTATGCGTCGGCAATGCGAGGAAATGATGCGGTCGTCTCAGCCGATCCCCAATGGTTAGATGGATGGGCGGTGGTTTGTCCTCTAATGCGAAAATTAGTTCCATCAAGCAATTGCGTAAGGTTTGGGAAACCAACGTAAACCCCTTTTCTTCCCACTCGATTTCCACTCCTAGCCTCGATTGTTACGAATCCGGAAATATGGGAAGGACTATAATCGGTGTAAAAGCACCCGTTTGCCCCGGTCGTACCGGATCTTTTTGCGAGCTTTCCTATTGGCCGCGTCCCTGAATGGGCCGAATCGACATGTCCGCCGGTATCCGGTGATCCGATTACCATTAATTCCACATTTCTATTCGGAAGCATAGTGCCACAAAAAATACCTGAACAAACGCAAACAAATACACCCGCTTTGTTCGTCCCACCACTAACCCCGATTGGCCGAATCGGCGTAGCGACGCCCACTAAAACCTGGTCGAGAGAACAAGACCCCTCAACAAGCGGATTGCACGGAGTGGGCGTCGGTGTTGGAGTGGCTGGCGGCGTCGGTGTTGGAGTGGCTGGCGGCGTCGGAGTTGGTGTGGGAGGGGGTGGGAGAGGAATGGCTATACAAGCTTGAGTGTAGCCAAGATAGTAACGCCTTGGGACCACA
>JANOGL010000053.1:0-32915 GCA_031405985.1 Acidobacteriota bacterium
GCGGTCGCGCGCACATGCGTGTCCGATGTCCCGCTCGCCATGATGAAATAGTCAGCCATATCGGTGACCTCGCGGAGATCGAGCATGACGACATCATTGGCCTTGCTGTCGGCCAGGATCTGCGCCGCGTGACGCGCGGACCGGAGCACTTCGGAATGGGCAGTGACCATCGATTCGGTGAGGGGCGTTAAGGGAGCGAACCCGTTTACTGCCGAAAGGTTCCGGCGCACCCTCGCCGGCGCAAGCGTCTCTGAGCCGGACGCGCATTGGACGCCCGAGTGAGCCTGGTGTGAACGACGAAGGCGGCCCCCCAAGGGAGCCGCCTTCGTTTCGCGCGGGCCGACCGCGATCCGTCCTTGATCCCACGTCGATCAGGCCTTGATGACCCACACCTTGATCTCGGGCTTCACGTCCGCGTGCAGACGGATCGCCACCTTGTAGACGCCGAGCGCCTTGATGGGCTCGTGCAGGTCGATCATGCGCTTCTCGACCTCGGTGAATCCCTGCGCTTCGAGCTGGTGCGCGATGTCCGCGGTCGTCACCGACCCGAACAACTTGCCTTCCTCACCGACCTTGGCCGAGAAGGTCAGCGAGACCTCTTCGAGGCGCTTGGCCACCACCGAGGCCGCATCGCGGCGCGCGCTCTCGGCGGCCTCGAGGCGGCCCTTCTCCTGCGCGATACGCTTCTTGTTCCCCGGGGTCGCCTCGTAGGCGATGCCGCGCGGGAGCAGGAAGTTGCGGGCGAAGCCGGACGAGACGTCCACGATGTCACCGGGATGTCCGAGATTGTCCACGGCCTGCCGAAGGATCACTTCCATTGTTCACTCCGAACGTTGGGATCGTTGCCGCGACGCGCGGCGCCAATCGAACCAGGTATCGCCGAGACCCAACCCGGCGGAGACGATCACGACGACCGGCCAGAAGATGACGGCGAACACGAACAGGACCACCGTCATCACTCGACCAGGCGCTAGGAACCAGACCAGCACGCCCATTCCGCGCAACGCGAAGAGGACGCCGAAGAACAGCAAGAGGTTGAGCCCCGCGTCGCGCACCGACACGAATCTGAGAATCTCCGTCTTAAAGTATCATTCACATTGTGAAAATCCGGCAGACTAAACTTCGACACTATTGCCGGGTCAAACGAATCAAAAAAAAGAGGGCCAATTGTTTCGGGTGAGATAATCAAGGTTGGAGCAAAGCTCTTCGCGTCCTCCCAGAGGTCCTTCTCAGCGGGTGTATTTGATTCCACCGTCGCAGTATCGTCGTTAACCCCATCCCAGAAATAAAGGCCAAAGATTTCGATTCTTGCAGAGTATTCGGCGTGCATTCGGTACTGCAAGAGTTTTCGGTGCAAGTCGCTCTCCTTACTTGATTGGTGCAGCCATATCTGGAAGGTTAGTGGGACCATGGATGCACGATATAACGCGAGATAGGCGATCAAAAGGATATCTATGTCATGCCATTCCTTTTCGCCCCTGATCCGGACGCTCGTTTTCTGATCTGTGATGGCCTTCTCGATACGCTTGACAATCTCACTAACATCCGCGCGCACGAGAACATTACCTTTGAGAAGGATGACTTCGACACTGCTTTCTGACGTTGTTGATGGCATAGAGGGTGCGCTAGGCATTCAATAAACTTATCAATTCATCTTTTCACGACAGATCGCGCATTGCCGGAGTTTGCGTTTACGTCGTAGACGCGCAATGTAACTGCGTATTCGCCGGGCATAGTCGCGGGAAACTCGATCGTGTATCGCTCACGCGGGCTGTCGGAGATGCCGTCGTCGGCGTAAACGGTGCGCCATTCGCCGCCGCCCAAGCTGTATTCAGCTCGGGTCAAGTAGCTGGCAGAATCAACGGCGTCGAATGTGACACGTGCCTTGTCGCCTACTATCTGCGGCGTGCCGACGGCGGTGACGACGGGCGGAGTGTTGTCGATGTCTATTGGCTCGGTCACGCGTTCCCCGTTGAGTGCGAGCGCAAGTGGATTCGACGGCGTGTCGCGAGCGACGATCTTAAAGACATAACGCCCGTCGGCGAGCGTTTGGCCGTCGATTGCGAGAAAGGCGTCGGTCATATCACCGCGTAAAAGTTTGAAGTTCGAGTCTGCAACTTCCTTGTAATACACGTCATACACGAGTTTGTCGCCGTTGCGATCCTCACTCGTCCATTGCAGCGAAGTCGCTCCGCGCTGGTACACACGACGCGGCGGCACGGCAACTAATGGAATGCCAAACGTGATCGGATCCATTCCCGAGAGCTCGATATTCGGGTCGATCTGCTGCGGCGGATTCGCCAATAGACCGACGTTCGTCGGCAGGACGTTTATCGACAAAACTTCGGGCGCGATGTTGCGAGCGATGAATGCGAGATTGACTTCCGAAAGACGAGACAGGTCTGCACCGAGGTTTGAAACGAGACGAGGTCTTAATGTCGCCTTCCACTGAATATATCTTGCTTGTGGGCTAGTAATCTGAGAACCACTTTGATCGCTAATACCTGCGCTCCATGCGCTCCAAGTCTCGTCAGGCTTCTCGGTGTTACCTGAGCGAGTTTGAATCGAGACGTTTCCATTAGAACGCCACCAGATGCGTCCCCACGTCGCAGGTCCTCGAGCATCCAGCACGGCGGAATCATAAGTTCCTTCGGCGTTCGGTTCGGGGCCAAATTTGAACAGTGAGCCTTGGTTGCTCGAAGTCGCGACGAGCGAATTTCCTGCAAAGCGAATCGTCGAGACCTGGTTTGCCTCGGTTTGTAAAGCGAGTGTTTCACTGCCGTCGTTCGTGACATTGTAGACTCGCCCTTTGTCGGAAGTGCCTACCAAAACGCCATTACCGCTTCCGTGCGCGTAGAGCGAAAACGCCGTAACCGTGCTGCTCGCCCAGACCAAATCGCTCGCGCCGTCGGGCATTAGGCGATAGACGGCGGACTTTGCTTCTTTAAGATCGTAGCGGCTTTTGGCGGGCGGCTCGGGATTGAGCGGATTTGGTTTTTCGGCCGTGACGGTTTTGTTTTCAGGAGTCGCAGGCGTCGCAGGCGCGTCCGCGGATTTTGGCGCCGAAGCAGATTCGCCGAGCGCAAGCGCGTAAACCGAGCCATCCGGCCCGACCGTGAGTTCGTGAATTTCACGAAGCGGGGAATCGAGCAGGCCAAATACCGATTTGTGATCGGTACTTGCGTCAAACTTCATCACAATGCCGTTCGAGTCTGTTCCGGCGTAAAGATTGCCTCGCGAGTCGACGGCAAGCGAAATGACATGCGTCTCACTCGTATCAAAAAGGATCGAGCTTTCGGGCGATGCGTTCGCAGATCTAACTTTGTAGATTTTGCCACCATCGCCCGTCGCAACCGCGAGACCGTCATTCAGAACACCGATCGCCCAGATATATTTTTCTTTTGGGTCAAAATAGACCGTCGCCTTGCCGCTTGCGTCGATACGATAGACCTTGCCGTCCGGCGAAGTGCCCGCAAACAACTCGCCGTTTTTGCCGATCGCGAGAGCCGTGACATTTATCTCACCAAGATCGCAAAAAAGCGCTCCCGCACCGCTCGCTGCGACCTTAAAAACTTTGCCCTCGCCGCCTGTACCGAGATAAATATTTCCAGTGCCATCGACAGCGCTCGACCAAACGTATTGCTCGCCGGTTTTATAGATTTCGCTCAATTTCGGAGCGAGCGTGATCGTGCCATTTTGGTCGATAGATACGCCGCGAGCATCGCCTTTAAGCACATCTGCACGTGACGACACCGACCATACCTGCGGCTCGGCGGCGTTTGCAACTTGGAAAAATATAAAGAGAAACAAAAGAGTGATACAAACTTTTAGGTATTTCATCAATGGCGATTAGGATAACAAATTCAACTTATCAATAGACAGTCAGGAAGGCGGGCTTGCCCCCGCTAACACTATTATTTTCCTAGCATGCTTTTCCTAGTTTCAATCAGTTTGGATAGTTCTGCCACTTTCTCAGTCTCCCATTTATTGACCGATTCTTTGAGCAGTTCCATGTCTCCATCCCACCACCAATCTTTATCGCTCTGCAACAGCGGATCCTGTTCATCGCGATAGAAAGATCGAAAGCTGCTCCACGGATATTCTTCCGCTGTTGCGCACAATCTCGCCTTTACTGGATTGGCGTGAATGTAATTGATCTTTTGATTGATCATCCAGCCGCTCCACAGTGGCAGCGATTTGAAACTCTCTTGCCACACCTGATTCTCCTCTCCTTTCGCGAAAGTGCCGATTGGCGCAAGAGCTATGATTCTCTTAGCTGAAAGACTTTTCAAAATGCCTGTGAATGTCTGAATGTCGCCGCCCATGGGATTCAGAATTAGATGGATGTGATCGAGCATCACAACAAACGCAATGAGCTTGTACTGATGTGATCTTCTTAGGTCTTGCAGTTCCTCAAGAAAAGCGCGAGCGTAACTTTCAATTCTAAAGATCGGCTTGCGATCAAGAACATTTCCGGTCACAAAGAACAATGCACCGCGCATATTGTGGTTTGTCCATTTCTTGGCCATTGCTAAGTTGTAGCGGGGGCAAGCCCGCCTTCCTTACTGTCAGTTTTGAGCTGACTTAATTTTTTTTGTGACTTTTTTTAAGTTCCGCCGGTATTCCTTCGATAAATTGAATCGCGTCGCGCAGTTCGTCGGCGTCGCCGGTGATGAGGCGTGCGCTGCGTTCGCGCGTGAGGTACGCCCAAAACCACTCGAACATAACGACTAGCCGGTTGCGAAAACCGATCAGAAAAAATACGTGCAAAAAAAGCCACATCATCCACGCGATGAAGCCAGAGAATTTCATGCCCGCACCTTGCGCAATCGCTTTGCTGCGGCCGATCGTCGCCATCGTGCCTTTGTCCCAATACGTGAATTTCTCACGGCGCTTGCCTTTTAGCTCTGCGAGAATGTTCTCTGCGGCGAGCGTGCCCATTTGCATCGCGGCGGGCGAAACGCCGGGCACCGGTTCGCCGTTCTCTTGCAGCAAAAAAGCCATGTCGCCGATGACAAAGACGTTTGGGAAACCCTTGATCGACAGATCATTCTCCACGAGGACTCGACCTACTTTGTCTGTTTCCGCGCCGAGCTCTTTCCCGAGCGGCGACGCCGCGACCCCAGTTGCCCACAGCACGACATCACAATCGATCCATTCGTCGCCGACCCTTACACGGCCTTGATCGATCTCGATCACAAAGCTATTTAGCCGCACCTCGACGCCGATCTGCTCGAGTTGCCGCTTCGCGCTATCGGACAGATCGCTGGCGAAGGTCCCAAGTACGCGCTCCGACCCTTCAAATAAAATTACGCGAGCGAGTCTCGTGTCTATTGCTTTAAAATCTTTTGCGAGAGCCTGCCGAGCAATGTCGGCGATCGCTCCAGCCAGCTCGACGCCAGTCGGCCCGCCACCGACAACAACGAAATTAAGTTGGCGCTGTTCGCCTGTGAGATAGGCATGGCGCTCGGCGAGCTCGAACGCAAGCAGCACGCGGCTACGAATTTCTAGCGCGTCTTCGAGCGTCTTCAAGCCCGGCGCACAGGTTTCCCAACCGTCGTTGCCAAAATACGAATGCCGCGCACCGGCGGCAACGATCAGATAGTCGTATCCGATTTGCGAGCCGTCAGCGAGCTCTACTTGGTTATTCAACTTGTCGAAGGCCGTGACTTCGCCAAGGATGACCTTGATGTTCTTTGCCTTGTGCAGAATTCGGCGAATAGGCTGCGCGATCTCGCCGGGTGAGAGCACGGCAGTCGCGACTTGATATAGCAGGGGTTGGAAGACGTGATGATTTTTTCGATCGATCAGCGTGACATCGACCGCTTTGTTGGTGAGCCCCTTCGCCGCCCACAAGCCGCCAAAACCGCCACCAATGATTACAATTTTTTTACGCTCCGACATATCTTGCATACAACGATCTTGCCGCCGAAATATCGTCAGTTCCCTTCACTATCGCGCGGCCGTCGCTGAAAACTGTGACTTCCTTTTCATCGACCAAAAAGCGCAGTAGATACTCGTTTTGTTTTACTTCACCGAGTTCCCTAAGTTTGTCGGCAAGTTGCGCTAGATTCAAAATCACTGTTTGCGGCGGTGCGATCTGCACGGCGTTGCGGCCGCAGAGGACGGCAGTGAATTCCTGTGATTCGGCGTCAAGAAACTCATAAATTCCCTGTCCACAGCATTTGCAGTCGGGATTCGGGTCGGCAAGATTTATCCGCTGCCGGTTGTTTGCCCACACGTCAAACTGCATTAACGAACCATGTAAGGCGTCCAAATCGCCGACAAGAATTTTCAAGGCCTCCGCAACTTGCGTCGCGGCAACTGTCGCGATGATCGGCATGATCACGCCTGCCGTGTCACAAGTCGGCGACGAGCCCGCGTCGGGCATCTCATCAAAAATGCAGCGCAGACAAGGAGTCTTGCCGGGGCGAATGGTCATCGTGGTACCGTAACTTGAGACAGCCGCGCCGTAGATCCACGTCACGCCATTTTTCACACACGCGTCGTTCAGCAAATACCGAACTTGAAAATTGTCCGTGCCGTCGATGACAAGATCACAGTCTGCGATCAGCGATTCGACGTTTGAGTTATTAACGTCGGCGATGTGTCCCGAGACCTCGATTTCAGAGTTGATCTCGGCGATACGCGTTTTTGCGGCAATTGCTTTTGGCAAACGCTCGGCGGCGTCAGATTCTTTGAATAAGGTTTGTCGCTGCAGATTTGTAAACTCGACAAAATCGCGATCGACTATCCGCAAGTTCCCGACGCCCGCACGAGCGAGCATCTCTGCGTGCATTGCCCCGAGTGCGCCGCAGCCGACGAGCAGAACTGTTGAATTTGCAAGCTTTCCCTGCCCCTCGCGGCCTATCTCGCGGAACAAAATCTGTCGATTGTAGCGTTCATTCATGGGCGTTGTTCTAATCAAAGAGTATTCGCACAAATCGCCGAATACCCGACGCTTGTTCGTCAAACACGCCGCCGTTGTCAAAACGTCTGTCACGCAGGGTTTCCTCAAACTGATCCGCTCGCAATCTCACGCGCGCTTCGTCGATTTCATTTTTCTCACGCTGTCTGGCGAGTTCCATGCCGCCGTTCTGGATAAATTTGACTATGGTGGGCAATTCGTCGGCGTCGAACCACACACCGTGCTGCTTGCAGATATCGACGATCACGCCCGACGCGCGTGCGAAGTTGCTGCGGTTCATCAGCTGTCCGCATTGGGGACACGGCACATAATTTACTTTTGTGAAAGTCTGCGGTCTTTTTTCCCTGTTATCGAAAAATCCGAGCACAGCCGAACGCTTTTCCGCGTCGGCGCAGATATCTTCGAAAGTCGCGCCTCCTATCCAAAGTCCGTCGCACTTGCCGCAACCTAGAAGATTCGTTTCGCCGATCTGCAGCTGTTCGAGATCGTTGCTGCAGCGCGGACAACTCCCAACTTTATCATCAAGAGCAACTTCAACTGGCGCTGCAATCGCGCCGCAAGAGGCGCAAAATTTGTTGCCGACAAACATCAACCCGAAGCATTTCGGACACGCAACCGTTTTGAGCCGCGTCTTGCAAAACTGACACTGCGAGCGGTCGCTCTCAACGCCCGCTCCGCAATTCGGGCAATTTAATGCTTCGACTTTCATTCTATTTATTAAGTCTTTTCATAACGCTTTGCCGCATCATTTGCACGGGAGCATCCCGGCCGGTCCATATCTCAGACTGCTTTACGCCTTGCTCAATCAACATTTCTAGGCCGCTGATTGCCGGAATGCCGGCTTTGTTTGCTTCGCGCACAAGTGGCGTGTCGTCGGCACTCGTCACAAGATCGTACACAAATCTTACACCTTCGAGTTGCTCTGCCGTGAGCGGAGATTCATTCTCAAACGCACCCTTCATCCCAAGCGGCGTGGCGTTGACGACGATGTCAGTGGTCAGTGGTCGGTGGTCGGTGGTCAGTTGCGCAACTTTGACATTGAATTCGTCTGCAAACGAATTCGCGCTTTGCAGATCGCGTGCAAAGACTGTGACCTCAGCCCCTTCCTCTACAAGCGCGTAAACACAAGCGCGAGCCGCGCCGCCGGCACCAAAAACTGCGACCGGTGCATTTTTTAGATCGCCGAATTTAGTTTTGAGCGGTGTGATAAAACCGTGAGCATCGGTGTTGTAGCCGATGAGTTTGCCGTCAATGATATTCACGGTATTCACGGCACCGATCTTCGCCGCGACCCCATCAATCTCGTCGAGATGCTTCATTATCGCCTGCTTGTGCGGCATCGTGACGGAAAAGCCAGCGAAGTTCAGCTCAACTTCTCGCGTCGAGGGCGCGACCATGCGGCGGATAAACTCGTCGAGATTTTTCACAAGCAGCGGTAAAAACACAGCATTGATACCATTGGCCGCAAACGCTGCGTTGTGCATGTACGGCGACTTCGACGACGAAACCGGATCGCCGATCACGCCAAAAACTGCGGTGTTTTTATCGAGTTCCTTAACGCGATAAACCTCGATCAGATCTTTCGCCGTGATCTGCCCGTCGGCCGTTTCCTCGCCTTCATCCAGCGATGCGTATGTCATATACGCGCCGTGTGCGAGACCCAAAATCCGCATCCATTTGCCCGCGTCGCCCATGGCGATCGGAATCATGTGTTTACCTACGGCTTTCGCTCGTTCGATCAATTGCCAAACCGCGATTGCCTCAACGGCGTCTGTGACCTGAACTGCAATCTTTATAATCGGTGCTCCGGCACCAATTTCTTCAGCCCCGGCATTACTTACGCGATCAAAGATTTGCGCGAGATCACCAGTTGCTTCTGAGAAAATATGGAACGAGCAAATTCTATCCCAATACAACCAGTTCCAAGTGTCTTCAATGAAGTCTTCCTCAACGTCACAAAAATCAGTTTCGCATCCGGAATTCCAAAAGTTCTTTCTCTCATCATGCGTCAATTCCTGATAACCGCCTTGATCTTTAGGTCTAAATGTTGAGATCAAAGGTATCTCTGTCGATTTCAAGATTCTCACCCAATTAACTCCCGACTCGGCGAATTCATCGGACTGATATTGTCGAAGGTCGAAAGACTCCTTTGCAAACCTATCAAATCGCACCTCAATCACATCCGCGACTTCCTCCGCTTGTTTGATCTTGGCGATCACTTCGTCGGCCGTTTCGGCGCAGACGGAGATGCAGATCTTACCGTTATTCACTGGTCGAATCCCTCAGATTTACAACAAAAGTTCCAGCCGTGACGAGGCCGACAATGACAGCGATCGCCGCAGCGACGACGATCGGTGTATTACCGCTCTGCTTTACCGCGATCGCCGTCACGCCCCAAGCGACTGCGAGTGGGTAGAAAAAGTTTTGCAGCTTAACGCGCACTATGACTGCCGCGAGCGCGCCAAACAATATCAAAATCACCGCAAAAATGCTCTGTGTTGCCGGTGACATTCGTACATCCAGAAAAGCAAGCATTATGGCGAGATTCGCTATCGTCGCCACGGTCACCCAGCCGGCGTAAATTCCGAAAGGCGCTTGCGTGAGCCATGTTTCGGCGATTGTCATGCAGCCACCGAGTCTGATAAGCATAAAGATCAGCGTCGCCAAAAGGAGCAGGATTATCACAAAACAGACCGCAATCTGGTTGTTATGCCAAAAAAATATCCATGCGCAATTTAGCAGACAGCTTGCGATATAGAGCGTGCGAACTTTACGAAAACGTTCGAGCTGAGACGGCAAAGCCTGAAAAATGCTAAAAGCAATTATGCCGAGATAGATCAGGCTCCAGATCGAAAATGCGTATCCGGCGGGCGTGACGACGGTTGAATAACGATTTAAAATGTCGCTCGGCCGCACATCGTTCACGTAGCCGGCCGCAGCGAGCGAGTTGAAAACAATAGTGACAATCGTCGCGATTACAACGAGTATCGACATCGATCTGTCGAGATTTCTACTTTCTTGCATGTGAGAACCATTATCTCACAGACTCGCAACAGCCCGAAAATACTTGCCAGATTCACTATTTCGTATGAAAATTGCCCAAATAGTAAAGTTTTGTAAACATTGAACTATGGACGTAAATATTATTTCCAACCAAATACGTGGGCGACACGTCAAAAGTGCGTCTTTGGCATCGAGATTGCTAAAGACTTAAGCGGAAACGCGACTTTCCCCTCTTTCCCCGAGGCGTTGAATAAACGGAAAGAGGAAGTGAAGAGTGATGAAAATGTTACAGAAATTTTTAGTTACGTGTGCGCTGGTCGTTAGCTTGTCGGTAATTGCATCCGCTCAAGGCGATGACAAAGACAAACGACCGCCGAAAGAAAAACCGCCGGTCGTCAACCCGCAGCCAAAACCGGCACCGACGCCCGAGCCAAAAAAGCCAAAACCGAACACGTCATATTCTGTTTGGCGAAGCGAAGCGGGCGAGACAGCTTAAGGAAGTTTGATACAAAGAGAGGGCAGCGAATTAGCATCGCTGCCCTTTTTTCAATTCAGGGTTGATCGCGCCCGACGCCGAGTGCGTCAGCGACGCGATTAATGTAATTGAACCATGCGGCAATCAGCGTGATCTGCAGAATGCCGCGGTCGTCAAAACCGGCCGCACGCAGGCGTTCGTGATAGCCCGGGTGAATCTTGGTGGCGTCTTTCGTCAACTGAATGGTGTATTCGCACATCACCTTTTCGGCGTCCGAGATCGGCGCAGACTTGTAATCCTTTCGCAAGGCATCGATAAGATCATCATCTAAAGTTACGCGACGCAGAAACTCTGCGTGAGATTCCACTCAGTAAAAACAATCGTTCGCCACAGACACAATCGTCGCGATCATCTCGTGCTGTCGCCGTGTCAAAGGCAGATCCGGCGACAACATCGAGCTGTAGCCGGAAAAAATGTGAAACATCGCGTCCGGCATCAGCGTGTGCGACGAGATGATGGACTCGCCACTCGGACTCGCTGCCGGAACCGGCTCGTTATACTCGAACGGGTAGGACGCCTGTAGCTTGCCAAGTAACTCACTCAGATTTTCATCCGCCTCTTCAAACGGAATTGTTTTTATCCACGCCATTTCTTTTGTTAAAAAGTAAATAATAAGCCGGAATGCCGACCAGCACGACCGCCACACCTAAAGCAGCGCGTGTCGGATTTCGCATCGCGATCATCAACAGCACAAACGCCGTTACGACAAGAAAAAAAACGGGCGTCAGCGGATAAAGAACCGTCTTGTATCCGTCAAACTCTTTCCCGTGAACCTTAAACAAACCCGCGACGACCAATGCGATGAACGCAACGACGACAAAAAAGAAATATGAAATGATCTCGTCAAAGCCGCCGGACAACACCAAAATCGCGGCCAGCGCAATCTGTATCAGCGTCGCCCGATGCGGCGTGCCAAAACGAGGATGCACTTCGCCGAACGATCTGAAAAACACCTCGTCTCTCGCCATCGCATAATAAACACGCGGCGAAACCATCAGGTAAGCGACCAGCGTTCCAAGCACTGAGACGATCACCACGGCCGCAAAAATTGCACCGCCGATCTTTCCAAACAACGCCTCGCCAGCCTGCGCCGCAAACGTTTGATCGTTGGCAACCTCCGCGACTGGCACAAGGTAGAAGAAAACGGCACTCGTCAAAATATAAATGACCGTGATCGCAGCGACGCCGATGATCAATGCTCGTGGTAGATTGCGCTCCGGATTCTCGATCTCGCCGGCGATCCGCGTCACTTCCCACCAACCGGCAAACGCAAAGAACGCCCCGACGATACCACCCGCAAACGCCCCAAAGACATCAGTCGGCATCGAAAAGAATGGCGAAAAATTTTGCCATTTCCCAAACCCTCCAACGAATCCATAAACGATAATAAAGAGCAGCGTCGCGACTTTTAGCATCGTCAGCGCTCTCAAAAAGCTTGCGCCGAAGTTAGCCCCGACGATGTTTATGAGCCCAATGATCACGATGACCGCGATCGCCAAAATCTGCTTTCCCGTCGGCGACAACTCGACGAGATAGCTCGCATAGCTCGCTAGCCCGACACCGAACACCGCCGTCAGACCTGGATCGAGCACCAGCAAAACCATCCAGCCGTAGAGAAACGCCAGCGGTTTGCCGTAAATCTCACGCAAAAATGCGTAACTGCCGCCGGCTTGCGGAAACCGCGCCGCCAATTCGCCGTAACACAACGCTCCACTGAGTGTCATCGCGCCTACAAGCAGCCAAATAGCCAAAAGCCAGAACGGCGAGCCGACCGATTTCGCCATACCGGCGGGCGTCAAGAAAATCCCGACGGCGATGACTTGGCCGATAATGAGAGCGACCGCCGTCCACAACCCGAACTGCCTTTTTAACCGCATAGTTTGGCGGGTGAGAATTGCTCGCTTCTCGTCGACGGCTATTTCAGAGCAACCAGAACGTCAAATCGTCGACGCGTTTCCGCCGACCAGCCGGGGATGAGGTCGCGGACGATGCCCTTTTGGTCAACTAAAATCGAAAGGGGGACGCTAAGCTCATCGGTAGCGTAAATCTGCTCGATCGCGGGCACGCCGCCGACAAACGTGCGATACCGAATGCGCTTTTTCGCCAAATACTGACTGATGCGAGCGTTCCTCTCGACATCGACGTTGATGCCGATCAGGTCGATGCCGCGTGCGGCCAATGCGGGCTGCATCTTTTGCAGCTCAGGCATCTCGGTCGCGCACGGCACACACCAGGTCGCCCAGATATTTATTAGCGTCTGACGGCCAGGCTTAAATTGTTTTCGCACTGTGCTTTTTCCACCACTCAATGTTTTCACAGCAAAATCCGGCAGCGGCAGTCCGATCTTAATTTTCAGACCGCGTGCGAAAATCTCTGCCTTTGTCAGCGGGTCGGGCAATTTTGCTCGACCGAGCGTAACAGATTGTGAACGCCCGCTGCCTTGTTTCAACATCAACGTCGCTCCGGTGATTGCACCGCCATTGAACGCTTCAACTGCGCCATTCGGCCATGTTACTGCAATTGACTCGGCACGCGCATCTTTACCGAGACCGAAGAGCAGCCGCGGATCGTGCTGCGAGATAAAGCCCGAACCGCCTGATTTTATCTTCGTTAGTGTGCCGACCGATGTTTTCACACGCACGACGGCGCCAAAGGCGTCACGTGAAACCGTTTTCCCGTCTCCCTCAAGCTCTATGCGTAAAAAGTTAGCGTCCTGCCCGACATTGTTCCTAAACAGCAGATGTGCCTGACCTTGTATCACGGTCGAGAACACATCGAGGTCGCCATCGTTGTCAAAATCCGCAAACACGCCCGCACGCCCGTCCGTTATCGAATCGATGCCCGACACGCCGGAGATGTCGGTAAATTTTTTCGTCCCCAAATTCAAATACAGCGGATCGCGTTCGTAACCGCTGAACGAAAAGCCCTGGCCCATCAAACTGTTCTGATCATTGCGTAACACGCCTTTTTCTTTTTCGTTCGTCTGCGTCACGACCTGACGCCAAAACTGACTTCAGGTATCCTTCATCGACTTGCCCGAGATAAAGCCGTTTGGTGTGTAGATGTCCTCCCAGCCGTCGTTGTCAAAGTCGATAAAGCCGCCGCCCCACGCCCAGCCGCCGCCGAACCCGCCGACCTCCGTTGTCACGTCTTTGAATTTCCCGTCGCCGGTGTTCTCGAAAAGGTTGTTGCCGGCCGCGAGCTTTTTATAAACGTTATCCTTGACGTTCGCCGTCGGAAACATCCGCGTTATGATGCGATTTCCTGCGGTTGAACTCATATTCGACGCGTGAAGATCGAGCCGTCCATCGTTGTTGTAATCGCCGAACGAAACGCCCATGCCGTTGCCCGGATCAAGTACGCCACGCTGACCTGCCTCATCGACAAAGTGGTCGCCCTTGTTTATGAACATCGCCTTTTCCCCAAAGTCATTTGCGACGTATAGGTCGATCTTGCCGTCACCATTCACGTCAGCGAATTCCGCCGCGTAGCTCCAGCGGCGGTCTTCGACGCCCCACTTCGCCGCTTCTTCACGGAAAGTTCCGTTGCGTTGATTTATGAAAAGTAAGTTCGGCGTGCCGTTCGTCGCACGAAACCACGAGTCCGGCGTGATCTGCCCGTAGCGGTTATACGACGTGACATAGACGTCGAGAAAACCGTCGCCGTTTACGTCACCCGAGACCGCCGAAAAACCAATCGAGCCGAGATCGACACCGGATTCGACCGATACGTCCGTAAATTCGAGCTTGCTCGATTGCCGCAGCTGATTCTGCAGCAACACCTGTTTACCAACCGCCGACAAAAAGATGTCAGAGTCGCCGTCGTTGTCGTAATCGAAAAGCAACGGAGCAACGCCCGAAGCGAGTGCCTTAAGGCCGGTCTCTACGGACGCGTCGCGGAAGCCGCCTCGTCGATCGTTAAGATAAATCGTGTTACGCCCGCCCGTCGTCACGACCAGATCGATCCAGCCGTCGTCGTCCAAATCACCGGTCGCCGCTCCGTTCCACACAAAACCGCCGCTACCCGCTTCGCCATACGCAGGCAGCGTTGCGCCAATACCGGCAGGAACGGCAACCTCTGAAAAGAGATCGGCCTCAGCTACCATCGAATCGAAACTCGCAAGTTCAATCGTTTCGAACTGCCAATGTCTATTCGCGTCAAATCGGACATTCGACCAAAACGCGCCGCGGGCCCATTCGCGCTTTCCATGAATGTCGCGCCCGATCACATAGAACGCAATACGCGCGCGACCGCGCGCGCCGATAACAGCTGTCGGCTCGTCAGCCCTGGCAACTGACGTTGCCTTGTCGTCGAAATTCGATTCCTTGACCTTGAACCGCACATCTTCGATCTCGGAAAAGTGCGCGAGGAATTCTTTCCAATCGTTGAGATATGCGTCACGCGCAAGTTTACCGTTCGGCGTCATTTGCACCTTCGTCTCCCAGCTGTGCAAACCGATCCACTTTACCTGCGTCTTTGTCGCCGCGGGCCGAGACGGAAACGGCTTTGCATCGATCTGCGCCGGAAAGTACAATGCCATCGTCTCGTAATCAAGATCGCGCGCCGCAACCGACAGCGTTAAAATGTCGTTCGCCAGCGACTCTGACAAATCCTCGACGATCTCGAACCGCTGACGATTATCCTGTGCGAGACAGCCGACAGCCATCACGCCAATCATAATCGCGCATGTCCAAAATCTCTTTACCGCAGAGAAGTTCATAAATTTCAAAATCTGTCTATTCATAGGATGTGCGGTAATTTTACCTGCGCGGCATTGCCTGGTGTCGATGTGTTGCCTGGCTGTGCGCACGAAGCCGCAATCAAAAAAAACACATACACTTATAAGTTTGATTTTGCTAATCATCGTCTGCCTCGTTAATAGATTTTTTTCCCGCGTTGATCTGCTCGATGTTTGTTTCGAAGGAAATTTTCGTCTGCGGCTGCGGCGGGTAAACGTGCTTTTTGTAAATCGGATATGCTTCCGTTCGGAGGTGCGCAAGCATGTTATGCCCCGTGCGGATCGACCTCTCGTGACGCAATGCAGAAATGTCGATCGGGGCGACGACGATCTTTTCGCCGTGACCTTCACTCGCTTTTGCTAGGATTCGCCCGTCGAAATCCACGACCATCGAACCACCGGACCAAGAATAAGGCGGATAATGTTTCAGGCTTGCGGCCTGGTTTGATGCGACGACGTAGCAGATGTTCTCAAGCGCACGGCAACGATTCACGCTCGTCCACCAGTCCATCGGCTCCGTTGCGTTCCACGGATCCATGTAGGCCGAGACGCGAACCAAAATCTCTGCACCGTTCATCACGAGTTGTCGCAAAACCTCGGGGAAGATCCAGTCGTAACAAATCGCGCAGCCGATGTTGCCGATCTCGGTCTTCGCGACCGGAAACATTTCTTCTTCGTAACCTTCGATATCGTGCGGCGAGGAGTGCACCTCAAACGGAATCCACGGATTCACCTTGCGATATTTGTACTGGATGCCATCGCCATTGATCAAACAAGTCGTGTTAAAAATATGACCCGGATATTTGCCGTCGATCTCGAGCATCGTGCCGCTCTGGATATAAATGCCGTGCTCCTTTGCCTTTGACTGAAGACGGTCGGTGTGTTCGTTTGGAATTTCGACCGCGAGCTTATCACGCAGATCGCCGAGTTTTTCAAACACAGGCGCCGAGTGCGCGAATTCCGGAAAGACAACAAGCTTAACCGGCAAAAACGGTATCGCACCGATCACCGTCGAATCGATAAGCTGCAAAATGCGATCCGTGTTTTTCCGCATCTCAGCACGCGTAACCGGATTTGCCATATTAGTTTGAACCGCAGCGGCTGAGTAACGGATGTGTTCCATAGAGACAACGGATTCTAAAACGAATAAATGGGAGAGAGCCGCATTGCTATCCCGAAACGCTGTCGGCAACTATACAAAAGCCCGAGCGAAACCTGTCGAATTCGCGCGGTATTTTGTTTGTTGGAGTTCACAACAAAGCTGTTCAGCCTCTTTGTTATCACTTTTTATTTTTAAAGTCTAGCGGAAAGCGGATGTCGTAAGTAACTTACCGTGACAGGGCAAGGTCGATCTTCGGTAGTGAACTGCGCACAAACCGCGTCGTGTATTCATCAAATAATATCTGCTTTTCATCGGTCATCGGAAATCGCTCTGTCTCGGCGTACGGATATTTTGTCATGCCCTTGAACGGCAAGGGAAAAACCGTATCAGGCGAGCCTGAGTTAATGTCCATCTCCTTGCTGTAACCGTTGGCGTAGAGAAGAAACGTATACTGCCTTCCGGCCGGCGGGAGCGGTAACGCAGAAAAACTAAGCACAACTTCGTCGCCTGCTTTCGAAATTACAAACGTATCGTCAATCTGCTGCAATAACGGCTTGACATCACCGAGTCGTGTAAACTTTCCCGTTAAATTTTTCCAACGGGTGTCGAACGAAACGTTTTCGTAAGTCGCGACGGTCATGCCATTAAAAACATTCTCTGCCGAAAAACCGCGGTCGCGTAAATCGGCATTGAGTGGCTGTAATTCGACAGTTTCCGGAGCAGAAGTTTGCTCGGAGACATCGACCTCGATCTTGTCCCAGTATGTTTTGAAATTAGTAACGATACGAACTTCACGGCTGTCCGTCAAGAACTTTCCCGTCAAATCAACAACGACTGTCTGCGGGCGTCCGACGGAAATTCCGATACTTCTGATTACGGTCTGCCACTCGCCCTTTGGATTCTTGACCTGTAAATACGGCATGAAAAGCGATTTACCACTCTGCGATGCAGCCAAGTTGTCTGACGAAAAGGCGTAATCGGTCCAGCCAGTCAGTAACAACAACGTTCTTCCATCATGGCCTTTCTTGTCATCCAGATTGAGGGTTAATTCGTGCTGTTCCGCATAACCGCGAATCGGTAAATCGCGAAAGCTGTTGTAAAAATTGCGCTCCAAATTGGTGATCTTTGCTAACACGCTTTTGCCGTCCTTATCGGTCGCAGCGAGCGGAGGTCGCGCATTATCTGTTGTGTACAAAATTCGTTTACCAAAAGTCGGGATTCCCAAACCTTCGTTCGGATAAACTTGCGTGCCGACATCGTGCTCGATCGCGACAAGTTTTAGATGATCGAGAAACAGAACTTCTTCGAGTTCATTTGTAACACGAATCTCGTAACGTCCATTTCGCGGCTTCAGCTGCTCGGACGTTATGCGAACGAATTCGTCAGAATCCGGTTGATAATAAACACCCGGTGCTGCCCAGTTTCCCATCTCGCCACCGCCGAGAAAATCGGTGATGAATTCAAATGTTTCTCCGTTCCAGGTATAAAGATACGGACAAGACGACGGCTTGCGGTCGAGCTCTTCGATTTTGATCGGCGGCGCATTTTTTGCCGAACCCGCGGGGAAATCAATCTCCGATTGAACAATTCCCGATGCCCAAATTACTCGAACGGCATCAGGGTTTTCGCGTTTCCCGAGCCCGAGATGAATTTGCGAAGGCGCCGGCATCGGACTCGCGGAATATGACTCCAATTTTTGTTCGAGGCTGCCCGAACGCATGTCGATCTTTGCACCGAGAGCGGATCTATTCGAGACGCGGGCCTTAAGACTTATCGATCTCGCGTTGTTTGCGTTGCCACCGTCGTTTCGCAAAAATCTTAGAGCACCTTTTTTATTAAACGAAATAAGATCGATGTCGCCGTCGCCGTCCATGTCGGCTGAGAGTAATTGAGTTAAATCGTTCGAATTCTTTATCGCCGCAAACGGTTGGCTGGTCGCGTTCGTCCACGACGATCCTAGATTTCTAACGACAACTAAGCCTCGTGACGTGGTGGCGATTAGATCAAGCAACCCGTCGTTATCGTAGTCAATAAACTGCGCCGCTGAGGCCTGTTCCGTTCCGGCCGGCGCGTCGTGTAATTTAAATTTTCCTCGGCCGTCCGAAACAGCAAAAACGCCACGGCCGTCCGCAACGCCAAAGAAAAAATCAACATAATTGTCCTTGTTAGCGTCGCCAACTGCCGCGCAGCTCCACGCAGCTTTTTTTGCTAAACCAACTTCGTCCGCAACATTTTGAAACGTAGTGTTTCGCAAGTTGCGATATAACTTTGGCGCATCGCCACTTGCAAGCATTAGCAAATCGATGTCACGCCGATTGTCGAAATCGGTCGGGACGACACTGACAGCGGTCATCTCGGCGTCGATCTTTGATTCTCGAGAGAAGTCTGTGAACGACGAGTCGCCGTTGTTGCGAAAAAGTCTAGAACCACCGACAACTATGTCGAGATCGCCATCATGGTCGACATCGGCGAAGGCGCTCGCCAATGCTGGGACGTTGTCATTTTTTGCGGGAATTTTGGTCTTCGCGGTCACGTCGACGAATCTCGCCTTGCCCAAATTCTTATAGAGCGAATAGCTTTTTTGCCTCGCGACAAAGAGATCGTTGAGTTTGTCGTTGTCAAAATCACCCGCGATAATGCTCGTCGCAAAATCGGGATTTTGTCGGCCAAAGTCATTCGACATCACGGTTACATCGGTGAACTTGCCTCTGTTGTTGCGCAAAAGTTTGGTCGGATTTGTGAGAGCGATGTCGAGGTCGCCGTCGCCGTCCATATCGAATAGCGCCGCGTCGCGGAACGGAGCGGAGCGCGACGATCTTGTTACCGACAGTCCGATGTTTGCTTCTCGGAACTCAACGGCCGGCTCGGCCTTGTCGACCAATTCGGCTTCGGCACCGGTTGAGGCGACCGCCTCGGCGTATCTTCCTTGTTCAAGATAATTGATCCCTATGGAGGTTCCGGCGCCGCTTTCGCGCAGAGACTGAAAGAGCTTTAGCAGTTCGGCCGCGCGCTCACGCTCACCTTTTCGCTGGAGTGCCGTGGCGAGATTATAGATTACGGTCGTATTATACGGCTCGGCGTCATACGCAACCTGAAAACGCGCAATGGCCTCATCATACTGCCGACGTTGCGAAAGAATTTGACCGATGTTCACGTTCGTGCCGACATCAAGCGGATCGATTGCAAGCACTTTATGAAACGCTACCATTGACGCATCCTGGTTGTTCTCGGTTCGTCCGATCAGCCCAAGAATATAATTCGTATGTGGCGAATTTGGTTGTTTTTCGAGTACGGCTAGCGCGGTTTGTTTTGAGTCGGACAAGCGCTGCGCGTTGAAGAAAGCGATCGCGAGGTTGAGTTGCGCCATCTGGAGATCGGGTTTTAATTCGAGCGCGCGTTTGAATTGTGCGGCGGCTTCGTCGTGTTTATACTGTTCGAGCAAAGCAACGCCGAGGTTATTTGCACGATACGCGTCTTCCCCGATTTGAAATTCGCCCGAAGCAAAGGTCGTAACGCCGAAAACAACAAGGAAAATTTTGCAAAAAAGAAATCTCATTGATATAAGCCAACCTATCAAAGAGACCAATAAAGGGCAATGCTAACCCACGCAAAAACCATAGCGTAAGGCTGTTCACCGAGTGATCAGTGAAATTTTGGATTCAGAGAAAAATGAACGGGAGCCACAGGCATCAGTCAGTAGCCGAAAACGACCGTCACGCGAAAATTCGCGGCGAGTGTGAACTTTTTCCGTCACCTCGTCGCCTGCCGCTAGCAAAACACTAGCGGACAACGGGAATGTGAATTGCGTTATCACAACTGTGGAGGCAATGAAGATGAAAATATTGATCGCAACAGACGGTTCGAAATACAGCAAGGCGGCGGTTGAGGAATGTTGTCGAATGATCTTGAATCCGGAGCGTGACGACGTTCAGGTCGTATCCGTTTACGAAAATGCTTATCCGATAACGGCCGAGCCATTTGCCATGTCGCAGGAATATTACGAAAAACTTGACGAAACCGTGCGCAAAATCGCCGCCGGTTATGTTGAGGAAGTGCAAAAGACTATCTCCGAAAAATTTCCAAAAGCGAAACTAACAACGGAAATACTGCACGGAGCACCAGATCAGCAGATCATTGAGAGGGCCAAAGAGTGGAACGCCGATCTTATCGTTGTCGGTTCGCACGGAAGAGGATTCTGGGGACGGCTTCTCGGTTCGGTGTCGGATGGCGTGGTTCATCACGCACCTTGTTCGGTGTTGGTAGTTCGCAAAGAAATGTAACTCAGGTGATAACTGCCGAGAGAGTTTTGAGCAGAGTCTCGGCGGTAAAGGGCTTCAACAAAAAGTTGCGAACGCCCAGATCCTGTAATTCGGTAATTTGTTCCTCGTTGACAAGACCGCTCATCGCGATAATATTTATTTGCGGATCGAGTTCTCGCAGGCTGCCAACAAGCGCGGGGCCGTCCATATTCGGCATTGCTATGTCGGTGATCACCGCGCATATGTTTTTAGGTCGATCGGAAAAAATTGCCAACGCCTCCGCCCCGTCCCCGGCAGTCAAAGTTGTGTAACCGAACTGTCGGAGAGTCGCTTCGGTTGCGTCGCGTATATTTTCTTCGTCATCGACGATCAGTATCAACTCGCCATTTCCTTTTGGCAACGAAGCAGCTTCGACGCGACCTTTTTGACGAGCAACTTCAGTCGACGGAAAATATATCGAAAAACGTGAGCCTTTTTCGACCTCGCTGTAGACGTTAATAAATCCGCCATGACTCTTAACAATGGTCATTGCGATCGCGAGGCCGAGTCCCGTGCCTTTACCTATATCCTTTGTCGTAAAAAACGGATCAAAAATGCGTTCGACCACGTCCGGTGACATCCCGCTTCCCGTGTCGCTGACCGAGAGTATGACATAGCTGCCTGGTTCGGCGTCGATGTTCATGCGAGCATAGCTTTCATCGACGATAGTGTTCGTTGCACTGATGCCCAGCCGGCCGCCCGCGAGCATTGCGTCGCGAGCATTGATGCAGACGTTCATTAAAACCTGGTGAATTTGCGTCGGGTCGGCCGAGATGGTCCACAGATCAGGCTCAATTTTAAAATCCAGAACGATAGATTTAGGAAGTGTCTCTTTTAGCACACCTACGATCTCTTTGACGATGTGTTTTAGCTGAACCGGCATTCGGTCGCCGGCCATACCGCGTGCAAACGTCAAAACCTGCTTGACCAGATCGGCGCCGCGCTCAGTATTCTCTTTTATCATTTCGAGCCAGCGCGCTGAGTCAGCGTCCGAGGTTTTTAGCCGCAGCATATCAACTGCCATCATTATCGGCGAAAGAATGTTATTAAGATCGTGAGCAATGCCGCCGGCGAGTGTGCCGATTGATTCCATACGCTGTGAGCGAAAAAGGTGTTCCTCCGTTCTTTTTTTATCAGTGATGTCAGTATTTATTATCAGATAGTAATCGGGCAGATTCGACTCATTCCGCACGAGCGTCCACCGCTCTTCGACAATCAGCTTGTCGCCCGAATGCGTTGTGTGACGCGATTCGTTTTTCCACTCGTCCGCTTTTTCGAGCGCCGAGCTTGCCTGGTTAATTTTCGTGCGGTCCCCGGCCGACAAGAGATCCGCCAAATGCCGGCCAAACGCCTCCGACGCTAGCCAGCCGTAAATCCTTTCCGCTCCTTTGTTCCAGTAAATCACCTGATGATTTAAGTCGCAGACAATGATCGCGTCCTGTGCCTTATCGAGGAGCGAAGCCTGTTGTCGTATGCGTTCCTCGGCGAGCTTTCGCTCGGTAATTTCGTACCGAATGGCGACGTACTGGAATGGTTTTTTTGCGTCATCGAGAAACGGAACAATCGTCGTATCTACCCAATAGATCGAGCCGTCTTTCGCTTTGTTTCGCAGTTCGCCGCGCCAAACGCGCCCTTTAGCGATCGTCGTCCAGATATTACGTATGAACTCCTTGTTGTGATAGCCGGAATTTATGATTCGATGGTCCTGGCCGAGTAATTCCTCAAGGCTGTATTTTGAGATCTCGCAAAACTTGTCGTTGACGAAGGTGATTTTGCCGGTTTGGTCAGTAATGGCAACGATTGCCGATTGATCGATCGCAAACTTGAGATCGGAAAGTTTCCTAATCGGGTTCTTTCCGTTATCGTCGGGTTTAGATCTTTTGTTTGAAGCAGCCACTTATTTTAATGCGAATCGCTTTTTTTGAATTCAAAACCGGCCTTTCTCAATTTGTATCGAAGCTGGTCGCGCGATATGTCGAGAAGTTTTGCCGCTCGCGTCAGGTTACCGCCCGAACGCTCGAACGCCTGTTTTGCAAGCTCGATCTCAACGCTTTCAAGCGACAAGCCGGCTGCCGGTAACGAAATGCCAATCGGGGACGCTTCGCCGTCGGACTTAACTCCGAGCATATCAGCCGGAAGATGCTCCGCCGTTACCATGTCGCTGTCCTCGAGAATCGAGGCGCGTTCGATCACGTTTCGCAGCTCGCGGACGTTGCCGCTCCAGCGATAGGTTTTGAAGATTCGCTCAACTTCCGGCGTCAGGCCCGAGAGCGGTTTCGAGCGCCGTTTTTGGTTAACTTTTTCGATGTAATGCTGCGCGAGCAGAATGACGTCATTGCCGCGTTCTCGCAGCGGTGGAATATCTACCTGAACGATCGATAAACGAAAGTACAAGTCAAGACGAAAATTACCGCCCTCGGCTTCACGTTTCACATTGCGGTTTGACGCAGCAATAATTCTCGCATCGAGCTTAATGTCCTTAAGTCCGCCGACCCTGCGAAAAGCGCCTTCTTCCAGCACGCGAAGCAATTTTGCCTGAAGCGAAAGTTCCATTTCGCCAATCTCGTCGAGGAAGATCGTGCCGCCATAGGCCTGTTCAAAAAGGCCTTCCTTGCGGGCCTTTGCGTCGGTGAATGCTCCCTTTTCATAACCGAATAGTTCAGACTCGATCAGGTTCGCAGGCAGAGCGGCGCAGTTTATTGCGAGGTAAGGCGCATTCGCACGCTCGGATGCAAAATGTATCGCGCGGGCAAAAAGGTCCTTGCCTGTGCCCGTCTCGCCGTCGAGCAATATAGAACCGACATCCGATTCGGCGACGCGTCGAGCGAGATCGATCGCTTTTTTCATCGACGGTGACTCGCCGATGATTTCGGAAAAACTAAATCTGCGTTTTCTCTCGCTCCGTGTTCGTTTCACTTCACGCCGGAGTTCGCGGGTCTCGGATGAGTTCCTGAGCGTAACGCGTAATTCCTCTAAGCGAACGGGCTTGCCGATAAAATCGTGGGCGCCTCCGCGCAATGCTGCGACGCTATTCTCCACATCGACATTACCCGTGATCATAACGACAATCGTGTCGGGTTTTTCATTCTTGATCCGCGTGAGAAGGTCGATTCCGGATCCGTCGGGCAGGTCGATGTCCAGCAGGACGATCGGCGGCTCTTCGTCTTCAAAAGTCTGCGAAGCGGATTTAATGCTGTCGGCTTCGAGAACATCGTAATCCCACGACCTCAACGCTTCGCCGAGCGCCATTCGCACAAAGCGGTCGTCGTCGACGATCAAGATTTTTCCAGCAGCTGATGACATTTAATTTGGTAGAATATCGCTGTTTACATTTAACAACGCATATTCGCGGTAACAAAGCCGTGCTGCGAAAATTTTCGCACTTGTCCTCTATTTAATGCGAACGACAGCTAGATGGTTGTGACCGATGTCACATCGATAAAATTGAGTTAACCCTAGACTAGTAAATGATTTACATAAGAGCTGCTCATGACAAAAAGGCTTAAGTTATCTGTTGTTTTTGTGGCCGCCGTCATCTCAGCGCTATCTTGCCCTCCGTTTGCCAAGGTCAATGCAGTTCCCGATACCGAGCCGCAGGCATATCTTCAAAAGCCAAAATACAATCAGTTTGAGCACAAAACCCTCACCCATCAGCAGGAATGCGGCAACTGCCACAAATTTCCTTCGTCGAACTGGAACAAGGTTCGTACTGGGTCCGACGCCTTTGCCGACATCACCGAATACCCGCAACACGATTCGTGCATTAAATGTCACAAGCAGCAGTTCTACAGAGGCACGCCGCCGGCGATCTGCTCGATCTGCCATACGAATCCGGGCCCGCGTATCAGCACGCGTCATCCGTTTCCAAACCCGCGCGAGATCTTTGACCTCTCGCTAAAGGGTAAAAAGGCGACTTCAGATTTTGTGATCGGTTTTCCGCACGACAAGCACGTCGATATTGTGGCGGCGCATCGGCGACCGAGGACCGGTTTTGTCAACGCCGCTTTTGTTCGTGAGACAGCCCGCGCGGAAGAAAGCTGCTCAGTCTGTCACAAGACAATGTCGCCGCAGGGCGACCTGCCGGACGAATACTTGGTGAAAAAGCCAGAAAAAAGCGGCGATGCGTTTTGGCTGAAGAGAGGCACATTTAAGTCAACTCCTATCGGGCACACGACGTGTTTTACATGTCATTCGGCCGATACGGGCATTCTGCCGGCGCCCGAAACGTGCTCAGCCTGCCACAAACTGAAGCCGCCGCAGCCAGCCGCCGATTACAACGACAAGCTTGCTGCGCCGATGGGCGTGACTGAAAAGGCGATGCTTGATCGCTGGCGGCGGCGCGATTCGTCCGGGACGTTTCGGCACGAGTGGTTTAGCCACGCCGAAGCAAGTTGCTCGACGTGTCACAACGTGTTGACGATGAACACCGCCGACCCGCTGACGAAGAAGGTGAGCATGTCGGCGTGCGCAACGTGCCATGCGACGCCAACATCGGACGACGGTGGCGCGCTGAATTTCGAGGCCGATTCGCGGCAGAAAAATCCTAAATTCGATTGCACAAAGTGTCACGTTACCTTTGGAAAACTTGCGATACCTAAATCGCATCTGGACGCGCTCAGCGCGGCCACTGGCAAGTAAACACGAGAATGTCGGCTGAACATACAAATAATCAAAAGGCTCGCGGCTCGCGAATGGCGATCCTGAGGATTGTTCAGTTGGCGGTTGTTGTCGCGGCGATTTCGTTCCTTGGATATTCATTAGGCGTCGCGCGCAGCGAGGAGAACGAACGAGCAAATGTGATCATGTCTGAATCCGAGACCACTCCAGTCATGGCGGAAAACCCATCGGCCGATTATTCGCGGTTTACTCATTACAACCAATTTCACTCGCGCCTTCCGTGCCTGATCTGTCATACGAGGACGAGTAATTCGGCACGTGTCGGTTTTCCGGGTAGAAACAGCCATCTTCCTTGCGCCGGCTGTCATGCGTTGCAGTTCAACGACCAGTCGAGTCCGATCTGTACGATCTGCCACACAAACCCGCAAAACGGGGCAATGAAGCGCTTCCCGGGCCTGCGGAGTTTCGGGGCGAAATTTAACCACGCAAAACACCTGCGAACGTCATGCATGACGTGTCACGCTCCGTCGCGGGGCGGGGTGGCAAAGTCGATTCCATCAGGATCAGCGGCTCATACGACATGTTTTCAATGCCACGGCGCCAATTCGTCGAATGCGATGGCGTCCTGCAGCACTTGTCACCAGCCGGGTCGGCTCGCGCGCACGCCCGAGTGGGCAAAGTCGTTTCGATTTCGTTTCAGCCACGCAAAACATGCAGGCCAAAAGATGAGCTGCGCTGCGTGCCATACCGTCAGGGCAGGTTCAGCGCGCGGTCAACAAGTTTCAGCGCCGGCGGCGTCAATGCACTTTGCTTCGGCGCGGAGCATGAGCTGCGGCGGCTGTCACAACGGCACGCGGGCGTTTGGGGCTGACGACTTCTCAAACTGCAAACGGTGCCATGTTGGGAATACGTTCAAATTCTAGAGACGTGGCTGTGAAATATTTCGCATCAATGCGGAGTTTCGGCCGGGCCGGTAAATCCGCATCTGCGTCGGAAAACTATTTTACGGGCATTTCCACAGATTTCCGCTGTCAGTCGGTGGCACGAACGTTGCCCTTCATGACATAGAAGGACGCGCCGGCGCGATGTCGTTCCGTCCGTTGAGGAGATTGAAAATGAACGTTCATAGAATTAAATTTATTGTGATCATATCTTTTGTAACGATTTTTGCAGCAATTTCGATTATAAACGTAGCTCCGACAAGGGCTCTGGCCAATAGCGCCGATGACCCTGCGGTCGAATACAAGGCAAAGTGTGCAGTGTGTCATACGCCTAACGCGTCGAAGTTTTTTGACCCGGCCAAATCCGACGAAATTCATGTCGAAACGATCTTGAAGGGCAAAAAAGGGGAAAAGCCGCCTTACATGCCCGGGTTCGAAGCAAAGGGTATGACGGCCGATGGAGCAAAGGCATTGACCGCCTATATGAAAGGACTCCGAGCTGCCGCAAAATAGGCTCTTCCGAAGTGGTCCGGCGCCAATGCGACCGCAGATGTCATATCTTGTAAAGCCCGGAGTGGGCCAGGTGCGGGAGAATGATTATTGCGGTCGCTCTGCATCTTTGAGACACAGCTATGAACGATGAAAACGAAATGACGGCCGAGCCCTCTGGAGCGAGTTCTGCAAGTCAAAAACAACCGAGCCTGCTGCGAAATTATGTCAGCTTTTTGGGCCTCGCTATCGTCGCGGCGAGCTTAACGAGTTTCGTCCTACTGATCCTGATCGAGTACTCGAGCGAAACTCAGAATCCATACACCGATCTTGTTACTTATATTTTCGTACCGAGCGTGCTTGTCTTCGGGCTGCTCGTACTGCTTGTCGGCGCGCTTCTCGAGCGCCGTCGAAGGCGAAGAACGCCCGGCACCGCGATCACGCCGTACCCGATCTTAGATCTGAACGACCGTGTCGGTCGCCGCAAGTTCCTTACCTTTGTGACGTTGTCTTTCGCCTTCTTGTTTATGAGCGCGTTTGGTAGTTATCGCGCGTTCGAATACACCGAGTCGGTCGCCTTTTGCGGCATGGCGTGTCATTCGGTTATGAAGCCCGAATACGTCGCCTACAACGCGTCGCCACACGCGAGCGTCCGCTGTGTTGAGTGTCACGTCGGTGGTGGCGCCGAGGCGTATGTTCGGTCCAAATTCACCGGCGTTCGGCAGCTTTATGGTGTTGTCACCGGACATTACAGCCGTCCGATCAACACGCCGGTTCACAATATGCGCTCGGCGACCGAGACGTGCCAAAAATGTCACTGGTCCGAAAAATATCACGGCGAAAAGCTGAAAATTTTTAACCACTATGCCTACGACGAACAGAACACGCTCAACCGCACACGCCTGTTGATAAAGGTCGGCGGAGGAAATCCAAACGCCGGGCTGGTCGGCGGCATTCACTGGCATATGAACGTCGCAAACGAAGTAAAATTTATCGCTTCGGATGAAAAGCGGCAGGTCATTCCGTGGGTTCAGATGAAGGACGCGAATGGCCGCGTCGTCGAATACGCTGCAAAAAATTCCGGTTTAACCGCGAGCCAAATAAGCGACACTCCGAAAAGGACGATGGACTGCACCGACTGTCACAATCGTCCGGCGCACGTTTATCTTTCGCCCAACGACGCGGTCGACAGATCGCTCGACGCCGGAAAACTGGCCGTCGAGCTTCCGTTCATAAAAGCAAAAGCCGTCGAGGCTCTGGCAAAGCCCTATACCAGCACTGATGAGGCAGTTGCCGCGATCTCGGACTCGATCGACGACTATTACAAAACTGCGCATCCTCAAATTTATGCGGGCAAACCCGAAATGATCTCGGCCGCCGTCGCCGAGGTCCAACGTGTCTATCAAACATACTTTTTCCCTGAGATGAAAACGGACTGGAGCTCGCATGCGAACAACATCGGCCACTTCAACGCTCAAGGTTGTTTCCGTTGTCATGACGGCCAGCACGTAAGCCGCGACGGCCAGGTTATTCGCAACGAATGCAACGTCTGTCACGTAACGACCGAGCAGACGTTTGAGGGCAAACCTGTCGCGATAAAAGACGGCAAGTTCCAACACCCGATCGATCTCGGCGACCGCAACACGTGGCAATGCGCCGCCTGTCACAAGGGCGATCGTCCATTCAAACACCCGCTCAACCTCGGCGACATCTCGCGCTTCCAATGCGCCGATTGCCACTCGGGCAGCTACGAGAAAGTGAAGTTTTAAACGAGGCGGTCAGAATAGATGATCTCGCCGCATTGGTCGCCAACGGCGACAAATATTAAAGCCTAGGGTGAAACCCTAGGTTGCAAGCGAAAAATGATAACGACGCTGAAGGCGTCGAACAGATCTGATTTTGTTCGTCCCATACAGGGACGTAAAATTTACGCATCTCTGCCTAGGGATTCGCTCACTTCATTCGCTGCTCCCTAGGCTTTATTATCCGTCGCCGTTGGCGACAAGAATTAGCCACGCAGCTCATCGAGCGGCGAAGCCGAAAAGACATATCTTGAGGGCAAGAGGCGATCGAGGTCAGGATTTGACCGGTTCGGGTTCGCTTTCGATCTGGCGGATTTTTAGATAAACCAATAAAGCGAGAAACAGGATGAATACGAGCGAGACGGCGAGGCCCTTGCGGCGGTAGCTGAGTTCGGCGAACGCTCCTTCGCCGGCGGTGTAACTTTTTGCCGCGACATCCATCGCCGGCGACGTTGCGCCGCCGACTTCATCGGCCGATGCTGAGTGGACGAGTACGCGGGCCTGCGTCAATCCGTCGATGGCGTCCTGCAGCTCGAATTTCGGACGGCTGACTTCCATGCCCGCGCGTTCGGCGCGCTCCAAAATTTCTTTTGCTTCATCGATCTTTGCACTCAGTCCACCGAGGCCGCTGCCGATTTTTTCTGCAGCCGCAAAACCGGCGTCACCGCTGTGGCACGAAGTGCACGCCGAGCCCTCGCCGACGCCGGCCATCGCGTCGGTCGGCGGCATGATGTCGTGGTTGTTGTGGCATTTGAGACATTCGCCACGCTGGAGTTTTTCGAACGGCGCTTTGTGCGGGCTTTTTTGAAACAGCTCGGCTTGCCGGCCGTGGCATTGGCCGCAAACGTTCGCCACTGTTTCGATGCCGGGCGGAACGGCGCCGTGATTACCATGACAATCGTTGCAGGTCGGTGCCGAAAGGTCGCGCTTCTCGTATAGCGCCTTTGCGTGGACGCTCGATTTGTACTTGGCGTACTGATCGTGCGCAATACCGTAGGCGCCCATTCGCTCGGCGTCGCTGTGACATTTCGAGCAGGTTTCTGCGACGTTGGCCGCGTAAACCGACGACAAAGGATCGTTTGGCGCGCGGATGCCGTGCACGCCGTGGCAGCTCACGCACGTCGCGACCTTCTGGTCGCCGCCCTGCAGCCGCCGGCCGTGTACGCTCGTCGAGTATTCCTGAACCTGATCGACGCGCAGCGACGGGTTGAATTTTTTCATCAACGCCGCGTCGCTGTGACATTTTCCGCAGAATGCCGGTATCTGCTGCGCCGTCGGTTTCGTAACGTAGCCCCACATCCGGTCCTTCGCTCCTTCCTTGTCGGAGCTAGCCGGATTACCGCCGTGACAATCCTGGCACGACAATCCCTTTGAGCGGTGAATATCGTTTTCGAACGCTCGTGCAGGTTCAGCCAATGTGCCTTCGAGCGTCGAGTGGCACGCAACACATGAGTTCTGCTGCTGAGCAGAAGTGCGCGATGTTGCTAAATACAATGAGGCAAGGAGTATCGCCGGCAGCGCGCAAAATAATATCGCCGGACGAAAAAACAAGCGGCTACAGTTTTTCCTTACCCCATTCATAACTCAGCTAAAATATCCGACGATCGTCATGACGACGATAAACGCGACCATACCGACGCCGATGATATTGAATACCAACTTTCGAGTGCCGTGACCGGGCGTTCGATTTAGAAACGGGACGAGCAGTAAAAATAACCCGCCGAGAGAGAACGCCAGGATACCGACAACCTCGCCCTCGATAAAGAGGATCTTCGCCGGCAAATATTTGAGCGTCTGGAACATAAACAAAAAGTACCACTCGGGTTTGATCCCCTCGGGCGCGGACGCAAAGGCATCTGCCTTCGTGCCGAGTTCCCACGGCGATATGGCCGCGAGCGCCGCAAGTACGCCAATCGCAAGTATCCAGCCGATCAGATCGCGAAGCAGAAAGTTTGGGACGAACTTCATCTTCTTCGTATTTTTCTCGTCAAGCCCCGGCGGGACGCTCATGCCATGCTTTTGCACGAGGAGGACGTGCAAAGCAATCAGCACGGTCGCGATCGCCGGGAGCACCGCCACGTGAAAACCAAAAAAGCGTGTTAGTGTCGCCCCCGTCACGTCATCGCCGCCACGAAGAAAGCGAACCATGAAGTTGCCGACCACAGGCACGACACCCGCAATGTCGGTGCCGACCTTTGTCGCAAAAAATGCGAGCTCGTTCCAGGGCAGAAGGTACCCGCTAAACCCAAACCCTATACTGATAAAAAGCAGCAGAACGCCGCTCACCCACGTAATCTCACGCGGGCCGCGATATGCGCTCATGAAGTAAACGCTGAACATGTGAATGAATAGCGTGAGTATCAGCAGATTCGCAGACCAACTGTGAACCGAACGAATGAGCCAGCCGAACTGAACCTCGGTGATGATGAATTGAACACTCTCGAAGGCCGTGTCGGCGCTCGGACGATAATACAAAAGCAGAAGGATGCCGGTGACGACCTGAACGCCGAACAAAAAAAGCGTCATCCCGCCGAAGTAATACCAGACGGAATGGCGGTGCAGAGGAACCTCCTTTTTGTACGCGAGGGCGAGGATCGGTCTGATCCCCAACCTCTCGTCAAGCCAGTTGAGCACATTCTCGGTTGCGATCACGTCTTTAAGCCCTCGTTACAATGACATCTTCCCCCTTGACGTTTACGGTAAATTCTTCGAGCGGCCGCGGCGGCGGGCCGGAAATATTCGTTCCGGCCAGGTCATACTTTCCGTTATGACACGCGCAAATGATGGACTTCGATGCCGGATCGTACTGCACGATGCAATCGAGGTGCGTGCATTGCGCCGAAAATGCCTTTAGCTCACCTGCTTCGGTTCTTACGATCAGGCCTGGCTTGCTGCCGAATTTAAAAATTTTTCCTGAGTTTGGCGCAAATTCGGCGCTTTTGCCGGCGACGACCGAATTCTGCTGCGCCTCGACGACCTCGGGTGGAACCATGAACCTCATAATCGGATAAAAGATAGCCGCCAGTGTGGCAAAGGTACTGGTTCCAAGTAAATAATCCAATAATTGCCGCCTGCCGATTTTTTTCTCGGTTTTGACTTCAATTTCTTCACTCACAACAGCCCTCCTGTTTTAGCCAAAAACACTGGACAGCTTTCCAAATAAGCTGTTTTCGGCGAACCAGATATAGAATTTAGCCACAAGCACGAGCGAAGCCTCTAGCTAAAATCGTCTGTCCGCCGGCGGACTTACTTTAGGAAAGTTGTCCCCTAAATAACAAGGGCGTATCCGAAATCAGATACGCCCTTTAACTGCCCCCTAAATACTACCGTTCGCGGCCGCCAAAATAAATCCTCAGCGACGTATATGGCAGATGCGCCCTGTAGTTTTGATTTGGCGCGTAAACTGACGTTGGCGGAATGACGTTTGTGTTCGCCAACTCATTGTATTGGTAGTAACCTATCCGGAGATTTTCCTTGTAATCATTGTATTGATACCCCACATTCCAATCGATATTCTTGGTCAGCTTGATGGCCATTCTGAATTCGGGAACATGTGACTGGAATGGATAGGAACTAATTATTCTCTCGGCAAGTGCAGAAACCCTTGTCCCTTGTCCGTTATCCTTGTTATATCGGTAACTCGCAAAAAACGAAAGACGGTTGACGGGATTTGCCGAAACATCAACGAAGAAATAGTTATCCTTCGTGTAAAACTCGCTGAAGCCTCTCAGGAAACCTAGATTAGGCGTCGTAGACGGAGGTGGTCCCGTAGCAGAAATTGACAACGGAACAACCAAATCGGTCTTACTTGACAGGTACTGGTACGTGTAGCCGGTGCTTAGTGTCCAACGCGGGTCCGGCACATAATCAACATACGACGAGAATGTCCGGCTGCGGACATTTGCGATGATATCGAATGCCGGGAGAAGGATCGCGCCGGTTGTGGCATTCCTGTAGTCGGCTGTCCGGGACGGGTTTTCATTGTTTCGGATGATTCCGGAAACATTGAAGGTAAATTTCTTGTAATTCCAGTTGCTTCGGACCCGGAAATTCGTGTAGTCATAATTTCCCAATCTGACAAAAGCGTTATCCGCCTGCCCGTGTTCACCATCGGCGAAAATTGTCCAGCTCTTGGTTGGTTTGATCTTGGTTCCAAACAGAAAGATATGAGCCGTATTTTCTTCCTCTTCATCATCAACTGAAAGGGGAAAATAGTTAACCAGAGCATCCACGGTCCTATTAACGTGGGCAATACTTACTTTTCTGTGAGTATACCGATAGCCAATGTTGATCCCGACTTTGTTGTTAAATTGATAATCGCCCTCAATGGTATTGGTAAAGCGTTTGAAGCCATACGAATACCAGGACGTTGTACTGGTATCAAGGAACGAAACGCCTGGCAGACCGGCTACAAATGGAGCACCAATTGCCGGACAGAAGCCTGTCACACTTACCACCTGAC
>JANOGL010000194.1:0-1727 GCA_031405985.1 Acidobacteriota bacterium
GCCAAAAGCAAAGCGATCATCAGCCACGGTGCCAATCGCCATACGTCTTTTTGACTGCGCTCAACCATCGCTATAAGTTACGAGTTTCAAGTTTCGTGTTTCAGGTTATTGATCCACAAACTAGAAACTTGAAACCTCAAACTTGAAACTAACTGCCTGTCATTAATGAATTGTCCCACTTGACGCGTTTTAAGAGTTCAAAATCGGAGAGCATCTTGCCGGTGCCGAGCACTACGGACGAGAGTGGATCGTCGGCGAGTACGACGGGTAAACCGGTTTCGATCATCAAACGCTTGTCAAGATTTTTGAGCAGCGCGCCCCCGCCCGTGAGAACGATGCCGCGTTCGATGATGTCGGCCGAGAGTTCGGGCGGTGTGCGTTCCAATGCGACGCGAACGGCGTTGATGATCGTCGAAACGGCATCCGAGAGTGCTTCGCGGACCTCTTCGTCGGTCATTGTAACGGTCTTTGGAATTCCTTCGATGAGGTTACGCCCGCGGACGTCCATCGAGAGCGGCTCCTCTAAGGGAAACGCGCTGCCGAGTGCGATCTTGATGGCTTCGGCGGTGCGCTCGCCGATCAGCAGGTTGTATTTACGCTTGATATATTGCGTGATGGCCTCGTCCATCTCGTTGCCGGCGACGCGAACGGCTCGCGAATAAACGATGCCTGAGAGCGAGATAACCGCGATGTCCGTTGTGCCGCCGCCGATATCGACGATCATGTTGCCGTGCGGCTCGGTGATCGGTAAGCCGGCGCCGATTGCGGCGGCCATCGCTTCTTCGACGAGATAAACTTCGCTCGCTTTAGCGCGATATGCGCTGTCCTCGACCGCCCGGCGTTCGACCTGCGTGATCTCTGACGGGATGCCGATCACGACGCGCGGACGTACCCACGATTTGCCGTTGTGCGCCTTGCGGATAAAATGCTGCAGCATCTTTTCCGTGACTTCGAAGTTGGCGATGACGCCGTCCTTCATCGGACGAATTGCGACAATGTTGCCGGGCGTGCGGCCGAGCATCTCTTTTGCATCGCGCCCGACGGCCTCGACCTGATTTGTAATTTTGTTGATCGCGACTATCGAGGGCTCGCTGACGACAATGCCGCGACCTTTTGCATAGACGAGTGTGTTGGCCGTTCCGAGATCGATCGCGAGATCGCTGGAAAACAAACTAAATAAGGACTTAAATGCCATTTGAAATTATAAAATTCTACCTAAAATTTGTATTAAGGAAACCGTGTAGAACGGATGCCGGAGCAGACGTAGCCGTCGTCACAAAATGTCCCCAAGAAGACAATGTACCAGCATACAACTATTTGTTAATAACTTTCTAGCGCAATCACAAAAAACGTGCGAAAAAAAGGCGGCTCGTTAAGAACCGCCTTTGAGTTTAGATGCCGAAGGTGGATGTTATTCCGAGCCTTGGGCAACGAAGTCAACGTCGGTCATCGCGTCGTTGACCGATAACGTCCTCGGCGTGAAGGTGTAACGCTTCGAGCCGACACTCATGACGTATGTGCCGCCGACCTCGATTCCCTCGAGTGTGTAGTATCCAAACGACGATGTTCTCGCCGTGCGGATCATGCCGGTCGAATCCGTGATCGTAACGATCGCGTTTCTCAGACCGTAGCCTTCAGGCGTTATTACACGCCCCGAGACCGTCACGCCTGCCGCCGTCGTCGGGCATCCGCCGCCGCTGGTCGTGAAGGTCAATGACCAGCCGCCT
>JANOGL010000199.1:0-9571 GCA_031405985.1 Acidobacteriota bacterium
TGCGGTGCCGAGCTCGATGTTGAGCGGCGCTTCGTAGAGCAGGGTTGGCGTCACCATCGAGGTTTTGGCGACGTATTTTTTTGCCATCGAGTTAGCCGTCGGCACGAGCAGCTGCATCAGACCGTGCGCATTTGCCGAGGAGCGCGCCCGCGGATTAAAGACGGACTCTTGACGTATCAGGCCGGCGACTTGAAACGGGTCGAGCTGTCGTTGGCCCGCCCAATATTTGATCTCGTTCCAGTTGGTGAGCGGATAAAAGAAGCTCCAAGTTTCGCGATCCATCTCTTCGGGAAACATCTGAGCGGAGTCGGGATAGCTCTTTTGCATGGCGACGAGCGCGGCGGTATTGTCGCCTTTCCAACGGTAATGACGCGCGAGCGCGAGATTGATCTTTGGGCTGTTGTTCGCCGTCTTTTTTGCTTCTGTAAGTTCGTCGATCGCCCAGTCGAACAAGCCGATCGTCGAAAGCTCATCGCTCTTTTCAGCACGCGCTAATTCCTTTTCACGTGCGGTTTCGGCAGCGACTGTGACTGTTTTTAAATTTGCGACCGCTCTTGCGACCGTTTGGTTTGGAGCGTAGTTGGATGCGCATCTTCGCTGGGATTTCATCACGGCCATGCGCTCTGCGGCGAGATAGCCGTACCAATTTGCCGAGTAGCGATAGATCACGCCGTCATACAACGCGCACGCTTCTTGAAAATTACCGGCACGCTCCGAGTCGCGTGCGGCCAGTAGCCGGCCTTGCCGCGATTCGTCGTGTCCTTGTTGGCAAAACGCGCGAGATGTTCGATGAACATCTGAGACGAGATCACAAAGTTCTTGCCGTCGTGCTGAAACCACGCCGCTTCGAACTGCGCGCTCGCAACCTCGATCGCATTCGGATAAGCCGCGACGGCAGTGTTGAGAAAGTAACCTTCATCGGTGCGGTTCTTAGCATCACGAGCCGCGAGACCGGCGTCGATGAAAGTCTTCGGCACGAGCGCTCCGTTTGGAAAGCTTCTCCGCATCTCATCGATCGTCGTCCTCACCTGCGGCCACATCTTGGCCTTTGCGTAACCGAGGACCAGTTGACGATAGCCGTCTTCACGTTCCGGAGCCGAGACCGGCAATGCATCGAAAACGGCACGAATGTATGCCGCATTGCCCGAATTCCCGAGTGAGATCAACTGGCGGATGCGAATCGCGGGCGTTATCATCGCCGGGCTTTCTTCCGCGAGATCGCGATAGGCGAGTGCGGCGTTCGCATAGTCTTTGGCGGTGAACAACGACTCGGCGAGAAGTAGCTGTTCGCCGCCGACAGGAAGCTGTCTTATCGGTTGAAGCACATCCAGCCGGGTTCGCGCTTCCTTTGCGGCGGCGCCCATCGGGCCTAAGAAAATCGTGCGTCGAAAGTATTTGATTGCCTCAGCCTGCGAACCTTGAGCTTCATAAGCTTTTGCCGCGAGCAGCAAAGCGTCGGCATCGTTCTTTTCCGTTAATTCGACAAGGAACGGCGGCACTTCAACGGCGCGGCCCGCGGCAATAGCAGACGTAGCCCACAAGAGTTTTGCGTCGCGAACACGGACAGATTCGGAATGTTCGCGGAGCAGTTCGGTCAAAACATTCAACGCCTCGACGTGATTCCCGGCGCCTTGCAGTGCCTTTCCGCGCAGCCACAACGCATGGTCGGCGAGCTTCGTTCGCTTTTTAAAAACATCAGAATTCAAAACAGCCGCCGCACCGGCAAAGTCCTGATTCTCAATCTTGATGCGTGCACGGAGCAGCTTTGCCAGCGCGCCTGTCTTTGTGTTAGCAAACCGCGATTCGATGTCAGCGACGGTCGCCTCCGGCGGCAGCTTGCCGTCCTTTGTCATCTCGCGAAGACTCGCGAGCGCCTGTTCCTCGGTCTGGGCTGAACAGCTGATGGTGAAACAAACGGTTGTGAGTAAAAAACTAAGAGACAGTTTTATAAATGAATTTTTCATTGCCTTAAAAATCAAAAACGGTTATATCATAACAAATACTTGATTTTGTAAATCGGAGGCTGCCACTATGCAACGCTGGTTTTTGGGTTTAGTCACAATTTTGTTTGCGACCACTTTTGCAGCCGGTCAGGACGCAAAACCGCAGCCGACGCCGACGCCCGCGACCGACAATGATGTTGTAAAGATAACGACGAATCTGATTCAGGTTGATGTAACGGTCACTGATTCAAAAGGCAAGCCGGTCACCGATCTTAAGCCCAACGAAATCGAGATTTACGAGAACGGCAGAAAGCAAAAGATCACGAATTTCTCGTTCATCTCATCAGGCAGGCCCGCGGCCGAAACATTACCCAATTCAACAAAGAACATAGATAAGGTGCCCATCCCGCTGCCGCCGCCCGTAATTCCGCGACCCGAGAATATACGGCGAACGATCGCGATCGTGGTTGACGATCTGTTGATGTCGTGGGAAAGCGTGGCTTACACGCGTGGTGCCCTTAAGAAATTTGTCGACGAGCAGATGCAGTACGGCGATCTCGTCGCGATTTTGCGGACAGGCGGCAACATCGGCACACTACAGCGATTTACAACTGACAAGCGAGTTCTTTACGCGGCGATAGAGAAGATAAAATACAATTTGTTGAATGGGGCCGGTATCTCCGCCCTGTACGAGATCCAGCCGAGCGGTACTGAAACTCTAAACCTCGGAATGGGCGGACTCCCTGGGGGACAAGAAGCTGAAGCCGAGGCGTTTCTCGCTGCAGCTGAGTCGAAACGCGAGGCCATGATCGTTTCCGGGAAACTCGGAGCACTCCAGTACATAGTAAGTGGTATGCGGGATATGCCGGGACGAAAATCCGTGATGCTTTTTTCGGACGGCTTTGACCTTTTTGAAAAGGCTCGCGATGGAACTCCGTATGCTGGTCTGGCGATGCAGGGCGTTCAAAAGCTGATCGAAGAGGCAAACCGGGCCGCAGTCGTGTTTTATCCGATCGATCCGCGCGGGCTACAGGTCGGCCTCCTTCAGGCGGCGGACAACACCCGCGGCATGACCGCACGATCGATGATGGCTGCCACCAGCCGACGCCGCAACGAAATTTGGAGCAGTCAGGGCGGGATGACCCTTCTCGCAGAGGAAACCGGTGGATTCGCTCACCTTAATAACAACGACCTCGCCAAAGGCATGTCGAGGGTTCTCGAAGATCAAAGCTACTATCTGGTTGGCTACGTGCCGGACTCGGATACGTTCGACGCAAAGGGCAGCAAATACAACAAGCTTGAGGTCAAGGTGTCTCGCAAAGGAGTGACCGCGCGCTTTCGCAGCGGATTTTTTGGCGTGACGGATACCAAAAAGATCGTAGCTCCGCCGCCCGACAAATCGACGAACTACGTGGCCCAGCTACAGGGCGCGCTGCTTTCACCCTTTGCCGTAAACGGTATTACCATCAGGCTCAATTCGCTGTTTGGCAGCGGCGGTGAGAGCGACCTTTACGTCCGTTCGCTGCTGCATATCGATGCCAACGATCTTAAATTTTCCGACGAAAAAGACGGGCAAAAAACGTGCTCGTTCGATGTGCTAGCGACAAGCTTCGGCGCGGACGGCCTACTTGCCGACCAGATCGGCAAGACCTACAAGGTGACAGTCCCGCCCGACATATATGCTCGCGTGTTAGCGGAAGGCATCGTTTACCATTTCAAGTTCCCGGCCAAAAAGGCCGGTGCGTACCAATACCGGGTTGCCATTCGTGATTCTGTTAGCGGTAATATCGGGGTGGCGAGCCAGTTTGTCGAGGTGCCAGATATAGGAGCCGGCAAGCTTACTTTGTCGAGCATTGTGGTAGAGGACATGGCGGCCGAGGAATTTCAAAGTGCTTTCGCAGTCGGTTCCGCAATCAAGACCGATCCAATGCGGGACACTTCGCTTCGCCGCATTCAGGTCGGCCGCGTTTATCGTTATTCGCTCGAGATATACAACGCGGGCCTCGACAATGCAAAAAAGCCAAACCTCGAAACGCGCATTCGTGTCTTTCGCGAGGGCAAGATTATCCTCGACGGCCCGCCAAAACCTCTCGATACGACCGGCCAGGCTGACACGGCACATCTCAGATTTCTCGGCGGTCTCGCGATCGGCTCGCAGATGGAGCCCGGCGATTACGTCCTGCAAATAATAGTTACGGACAATTACGGCAAGGCCAAACGCCAGATCGCGACGCAGTTTGTGCAGTTTGAAGTCGTTGAGTAAAGGCCAAAGCGTTGACAATTCTCTTAATTGGAGATATCAAGTAACGTTATGAAACCACTCCTGCCAATTTTTGCCGTCCTTTTTTGGTGTGGGTCGTATATTGCCGCTCAAACACCTACCCCTACTCCGGTAACCGTTGACACTGATGTCGTAAAGATAACGACGAATCTGATTCAGGTCGATGTAATCGTCACTGATTCAAACGGCAAGCCAGTCACAGACCTCAAACCTGAAGAAATCGAAATTTACGAAAACGGCGAGAAGCAGAAGATCACGAACTTTTCGTTTATCACGAGCGTCCGCGAGAAGCTAGAAAAGCCTAAAGGACGCGAAAAAGACCCGACTGCGCTCCCCGAACCTCCAAAGGTTTTGCGCAACGAGAATGTTCGTCGCACATTTGCTCTCGTGGTGGACGATCTTACGCTCTCGTTCGAGAGCGCATATTACACGCGGCGCGCATTAAAGAAGTTTGTCGACGAGCAGATGCAGGATGGCGATCTCGTAGCGATCATTCGCACAGGCGCCGGCATGGGTGCGTTGCAGCAATTTACCGCCGACAGACGCATGCTCTACGCCGCGATTGAAAAAGTAAAGTGGAATCCGATGGGCAGCGGAGGCATCAGCACATTTGCGCCGATCGAACCGCCGTTAGCGGGAGGAGAACAGACACAGGGCGGCGACGAGGAAGATGATGCCAATACGACGGGTGGCAACGGACAGAGCCTTGACGATTTTCGTACGCAGGTTTTTGCGACAGGCACTCTCGGCGCGTTGCGTTACGTAATTAACGGCATGAGCGAACTGCCGGGACGAAAATCGGTGATCCTGTTTTCGCACGGGTTTCGCTTGATCGAAACCGATACCGAAGGGACGATTCGCGGCACGAGCGTCGTTCTCGATTATATGAAGCTGCTCGTCGATCAAGCGAACCGCGCATCCGTCACCTTTTATACGATTGATCCACGTGGCCTGGTTTATACGGGTCTCACCGCTGCTGATAACACAGGTGGAATGTCGATACAGCAGGTAGACAGTGCGATGTCGGGGCGTTCGCGTGAGCTGAGCGATACGCAGGACAGTCTGCGATACCTTGCCCGTGAGACTGGCGGTTTCGCTGTCGTCAATAACAACGACATCAGCGGCGGCGTGCGTCGCGTCATCGAAGATCATAGCTACTATCTTGTCGGTTACGATCCTGACACGGACACATTCGACCCTGTAAAGCGAAAATTTAACCGACTCGACGTTAAAGTTTTGCGTCCCGGTGTTCGTGTGCGTTATCGCAGCGGGTTTTTTAATGTCACGGACCGTGAGAAACCGCGTGAGACGAGTACGGCGGCTAAGTCGATGCAGAGCGCGGGCGCTCAATTAGTAAGGGCAATTGTCTCGCCATTCGCGGTAGGCGGTATTAATCTAAAACTCAACACGCTCTTCGGCAGCGACGCAAAGAACGTCAGTTATGTGCGCTCGCTGCTGCACGTCGATACGGCTGACATGAAATTTACGGACGAGCCCAATGGCGAGAAGAAAGTGGCCTTCGACGTGTTGGCGATAAGCTTTGGCGATAACGGCCAGGTCGTCGACCAACTCGGCAAAACTTTCACGGTCACGCTAAAGCCTGACGCTTACAAAAAAATTGTTGACGAGGGTTTTGTCTATCATTTTATGTTTCCGGTGAAGAAGCCGGGTGCGTATCAATATCGCGTAGCTCTGCGTGACTCGCAAGGCGGACGAATAGGTTCGGCTAGCCAGTTTATCGAAGTGCCGAACTTAAAAAAGAAACGCCTTTCACTATCGAGCATCGTCATCGAAAATCTCTCTGAGAAAGCCTGGAACTTGCGTGACAGCGGCAATTATGCACAGGTCGACTCCGACCCGATGAAGGACACTGCGCTGCGGCGGGTAAAACTTGGCTCGATATTGCGATACGGATTTGAGGTTTACAATGCAAAGCTCGACCCAGCGAAGCAGCCAAAACTGACAACGCGGATTCGCGTCTTTCGCGATGGCAAGATTATTCTCGATGGCAACCAAAAATCTCTCGAATTAAGCGGCCAGACCAACATGACGCATATCAAATCGTCAGGTGCGATCGCGATCGGCGGTCTGATGCTGCCGGGCGACTACATTCTGCAAATCATCGTGACAGACGAGCTTGCCGATAAGAAAAAGCAGCTCGCAACGCAGTTCATACAATTCGAAGTCGTTGAGTAAGGTACGACAGTCCGCCTGGACTGTCGATGAAATGAACAGGTCAGCGACCTGTTCTACTTTGCAAATGCGGCTCGCAGTTACTAACCTTATCTTTTTCGCGCAATGCTCACGATCAACTCAATAGAACTAATCGAGATCAACCTCCCGCTCGTGCATTTTTTTGAGACGAGCTTTGGCCGCACATACGAACGGCGGATAATTTTAGTGCGTGTCGCGGACCGGGATGGCGCCGAGGGCTGGGGCGAGATCACTTGCGGTGAAACGCCCGGTTACTCTGACGAATGGACGGCTTCGGCGTGGGTCACGGCCGAAAAAATACTTGCTCCGCTCGTCGTTGGGAAAGAAGTTACGTCGGCCGCCGGCATTTGGGAGCTGATGTCGTGGGTTCGCGGTCATCGCATGGCAAAATCGGGCATCGAAACGGCCTGTTGGGATCTCGAGGCAAAGAAGCTTGGCGTGCCGCTGTGGCGACACCTAGGCGGCGTGAACCAAGTAATCGAATGCGGCGTGTCGATCGGGATTCAGGACAGCGTCGAGCAGCTGTTAGAGAAAATTCGCGTCGAGGTCGAGGCCGGTTACAAACGCATCAAGATCAAAATTAGTCCACGCTGGGATTACGAAGTGATCAAAGCCGTGCGAAAAGAGTTTGGTGACATTCAGCTGATGGGCGACGCGAACTCTGCTTACACGCTAGCCGACATCGACAAACTTCGCTCGCTCGATGAATTCAACCTGATGATGCTCGAACAGCCGCTTGGTTACGACGACATCGTCGATCACGCAAAGCTACAGGCCGCGATAAAGACGCCGATCTGCCTTGACGAGCCGATCAAGTCGCCCGAAACGGCGCGTAAAGCCATCGAGCTAAGATCCGGCAAGATAATAAACCTAAAAAACGGCCGCGTCGGCGGGCATACGCAATCAAAACTCGTCGAAAAAGTGTGCCGTGAGAACAATATTCCCGTCTGGTGCGGCGGCATGCTCGAGTCCGGCATCGGCCGCGCTCACAACATTGCGATCTCGACGCTCGCAGGCTACACAATGCCCGGCGACGTCTCGGCGTCAAAGCGCTACTGGCATGAAGACATTATCGAGCCGGAGGTCGAAGTTTCGGTGAATGGAACGATCACCGCTCCCGACGGGCCGGGAATCGGTTTTAACGTAAGAGGTGACCTGATCAAGAAGGTCGCCATCTGCCGAGCGGCGATCTGCTCGTAGTCAAGTCTTTGGAGGAACGTAAACCTATGGTGAACACTTCTCGTCGTAACTTTCTCTCCTTGCTTGGAGTTGCAGGCGGAGCGTTGTCTCTGTCGCCGACCCTGAGGGTCGAGGCTTCGGAGATCTTCGCCAGTAAAGGACCCGACGCCGATGCGCTCAGCGACAACGACGCGTTCTGGACCAAGGTTCGTGCAGGGTTTGATCTGCCCCCCGGTGTTATTAATCTCGATAACGGCTATTGCAACCCGTTGTCGAGGGCGACGATGGACGACCTGGTCAGTCGCGCACGTTACATCCAGCAGCTTCCTGCAAAAAGGCTGGAGGAACTCTATCAAGGCGTAACCTCCAAACAGCTTCGACCAGGATTAGCGAAGCTTCTTGGCGTGTCGGCGGACGAGATCGCATTTGTCCGAAACACAACGGAGGCTCTCGACACCGTTATTCTCGGACTTCCGATGCAGGCCGGAGATGAGATCGTTTGCTGTTCTACCGATTACTACGCGATGCTCGACGCGATTGAACAACGACGCCGGCGGGACGGGATCGTCGTGCGAATGATCCAGCCCCCTTTTCCGCTCTCGACGCCCGATGCGATCACGGCCGTATACGAACGGGAGATCAACCGGAAGACAAAACTTGTTCTAGTAACCCATGCGAGCAATCTCACAGGCCAGATCTTCCCCGTAAAGCAGATAGCCGAGGTTGCCCATCGTGTCGGAGCGGAAGTCCTTGTCGACGCAGCGCAGACAATGGCCCTGCTGGATTACAAGATCCCGGACCTGGACTGTGATTACTACGGCGCGTCACTGCACAAATGGTTGGCAGCACCGGTTGGATGCGGCGTGTTATGGATGCGAAAAGAGCATATGCCAAAGGTATGGCCCTTAATCGCGCCGCCTGCGGACATGACCGGAATGATGCGTTATGAATGGTGTGGAACCTTCCCGGAATTCGTTTCATCAGCAGCTCTACCAGCCGTAAGGTTCCAGGAAAGGCTTGGTTCACAGCGAAAGGAGGCGCGAATGCGTTATCTGACACATTACTGGCGCAGCAAGGCTGAGAAGATACCTGGCTTGCGGTTTTTCGCTGAGGAGAATGCGTCGTGCGGCCTCGGGGTTTTCGAGATAGCAAAAATGGATATGACAAAAGTCCAAAAGGAGCTCTGGAACAAGCACAAGATCCTTGTGCAACACATGATGGGCGGACAGCGTCTTCCCGAACTCAGCGGTATTCGTGTAACACCAAATGTTTATACGACAAAGGCCGAGCTCGATCGATTCATTAATGTGCTTGTTGTCATCACTAGGGCCTAGCGTTTCATTTTTTTATTTTAGTTCTATGAGCAATCCAGAACCAAATAAGATCATCTTTTCGATGGTCAAGGTCAGTAAGTTTTACGACAAGAAGCCTGTCCTTAGGGATATTTATCTTTCGTTCTTACACGGCGCGAAGATCGGCGTGCTCGGGCGTAACGGCTCGGGGTATGCTAAAACGGTTGTGTGCGGCCATTTCTCTTAGTAATTTCTCTCCTCTTGTCCGCAGGCATATCTTTTGGCCAAAAGATAACGGGCACCGTTGTCGACACGCGCGGCGATGCGGTCGTTGGGGCTGAGGTCACGCTCGAGAGCGGCGGCGTGTTGGATCGGACCGTGACGGATGACCGTGGAGCATTTTCGTTCGGATCGGCGACGGGTAAGCTGCGTGTATCGGCCGCGGGTTTCGAGCCTGTAACGAAACAGATCGAGCGCGCACCGGCGGGACCGCTCGCGATCACGCTGCAGCCTTCGACGGTCGTCGGCAACGTAAATGTTTCGGTGACGGGCGACGAGACGCGGCAAACCGACACGGCCGCGAGCATCGCCGTGATCAATATCGATAGCCTCGGCGTTAGCGCCGCGCGCTCCCTCGACGATACGCTGCGTCAGGTCGCGGG
>JANOGL010000204.1:0-19662 GCA_031405985.1 Acidobacteriota bacterium
CGACGTAAGCGCCTTTTGCATCGGTGGTCTTTGTGATATTTCCGTTGTCGTCGTATTCGGTGACGACCGAGACATTGTTGTCAACATCCGTCGCCGTCGTCATGAGCCACCAACCTTGTAAACCCATTGGGGAATATCAAATGGGGCTGCATCTCCTTTCAAAAACTCAAAGAGCCCGTCACCATCCTCGTCAACGTATAGATAAACAATTCCGGGGCCATCTTGAACATAATTTCCCCTTTCATCTTTCCTGACTACAGCCGCGACTAAACTATAGGCAAATGTTGTGTCTCTGTAACTTAACGTAGTTACGGTTTGAATTCTTATCAAACTCGCTTCATTTGAAAGGAAAACGTGAGGTTCCGTAGTCAACATTTCATTAGTGGGTTTATACAAATGGTAGTCTGCTACTAACTGATTGTCACCTAAGGCATTTTTGCCAGTCTTGACCAACAACATTGATTCCAGAGAAGGAATCTCCCATCCACCTGCCTTGACATAGCCCCGTTCTGTCTCGATTAGGTTCGGCGTTTTCGTTGAAGCAGGAGAAACTAAATCCTTTCCATTTGAGATCATTTTTCCGTTCTCGCTGAAGCAAGCAAAAGAAAAAAAACAAACGAGAGTTACAAAACTCAATAGAATTAATGTGTTTAATTTGTTCAGCATACTATTGTTCTGGCGGTTGTTCGAGTGGATGTAAAACCTCCCTTATCATTGTCTCACCATCGTTACCCGGTGCCCTCCCCAGTATTGCACTACCTGCGCCTTGCGCTTGACGAGCACTTCCTCCTCTTGCGAATATTTCCGCCATCTTTCTAGCAACCTTTGTCACCGTTCCAAACGTGGTTGTCAAACCATCTTCCCCTCCCGTGGCCCAGAGAAAGTTTGTTTTATTTTTCGAACCTAACGGACTGAACGTATCGCCGAAGTCACAAGTCAAGATCACAAGGTTTTTTGCGCTGGCCTCAACGCCTTCCAAAGTTGGAACGTTTTGCATCATACCTTTCGACTCGGCGGTGGGACTTGCTACCGCCTCGTTATTAGCAAACATGATTCCAACACCTTTTCCTGCAACGGTGCCTTTTCCTTGCTCCGCTTGCACACGATCGGCCCCGGGAACGTATGAATGTCCAACAACTATTACCGTTCGGTCCTTAGTTTGGATCGATTTCTTGAATTGTTCTAACGTTGCTGTTCCAGCATCGTTGGTATAAATGTTGATTTTTGCTCCGTGTTTCTTAGCGTATTGTTGAATTGCTTTCCAGCGTTTAGTATCAGCATTTTCGTAAGTCAGAAAAACATCGATTTCTCTCTTTGGTTTCTTTCCGTCAGGGTCAGTCGCAACCGTCGGTGCATTAAGAACATAAATATATGCGTTCCACCTTTGCGGATTTGCAAGATGTTCTTTACTGACCATTATGGGATCGCAGGTCGTAAATCGGCCGAGTGGATTTGCGTACATTCGCGCTTCTGCGAAGTCCAAATTTGCTTCGTTATCTCGCTGGTAGGTAGTGAATTTCTGCCGAAGATCGTCCGATTTGTAACCAAGAGCTTGTGTTCTATTCGCGGTCGAAACATCTTCTCCGTAAGGATAGTAATCGTTTCTTGCGATCACCGCGCCGTTTTGATCGGTTTTGATTCTTGGGCTTCCGAGATGGTCGGCGGTGACGTAGCTGACTTGTTGCGTTGTGCTGAGGTTTGTCGAGTATTCGGCAGAAAGTCGTCCGTTTGAATCGTAAACAAAGATCGTAACCTCGCCCGTAGACGGAACCACTTTCTTCACCCGTTTACCGTTCCCGTCGAAGTAATATTGTCCGATTATCTGGTTCTGAGAGTCTCGAACTTCATACTGTTTATTTTCGGCATCATACTTGAACGACCTCGCCTGAGCGTCATTGATAGTATTTCCAGCGTTGTCATAAGAATAATTGTCGGTTGTGCTTAGGCGGTTGTTTGCAGCATTTATTGATGGATTGTAAATTTTCCGGTCGCTAGAGCAGACTTCCGTATTGCCGCTGCAGAGTTTTGGCAATGTTGTTGTGTTCGCCTCGTCAAAATTACGATTGCCAAATCTGTCAAACGTGAAGGTTTGCTTCCAAGTTTGATTTCCCGAAATTGTTTCAGTCGCGTGCTTCAAACGATTGAGCGAATCGTAGCTGTAATTCTGAACTGCTGTAAATCCAGCATTTGTCCCAACGCTCGGCACAGTAATGGTTTGAGACATTAGGTTGCCATTGTTCTGCGAGGAGCCATAATTGAAATCGAGTTGCAGAAGATTGGTTGCACCGGACGTTGTTCCATGTGAAATCTGTGCTGCCTGCAATTTCGAATTGTAAACAAACCCTTGCCATTGACCGTTACCCAATTGCATTCTCGTTACCGATCCCGATGATGCGTAAGCAAAGCTCTTTGCATAATTGAAATATCCATAATTTGAGTTCTTTTTGCTTTGGACAATCGACAAATCGCCGCTTGCGTCAAGGACATTTTTCACCTTTCGCCCCGACGGGTAAGTTTGTTCTACCAAACCGCCACCGAGATTATAAGCATATTCCATTGAGTAGGTTTGGCCGTCCGTCACCTGCTGGTTTGAAAGAACACGACCCATTTTGTCGAAAGCCGTGTAGCGGTTTTCGGATATACTACTGCTGACTTTTGTCAGCCGCCCCTTTGCGTTGGCAACTTCGTCATATGTGTAGTTTACGGTTGGAGTTAAATAACCGTTTTCTCCCGAGTAACTTTTCTGCATAACTCGATTCAACACGTCATACGTGAAATGAGTTGATACACCTCTTGCATCGGTCTTCTTGGTCGGGTTGCCGTTTGGATCGAACTCATAGGTCGTTGTTCCTGATTCTGGATTTATTTCCGTTATCATTCTTGAAAGGCTACTGTAACCGAAAGTTCTGGTTTGAATGCCCTGCACAACCGTCGTCAAATTGTTCAATGGATCATATGAATAATATGTCGATTGAACCGGAATACCGTTTACGTCCAGCAGTCCCGCATCGTTTGGTTCATCGATACGAATGAGTTGATCTAATGCGTTTTTGACACTCCGACGCTTCTTGCCAACCTGATCTTCTACAGTGGTCGTGTTCACATCGGTAGACGTTTTTACAACACCCGTCGAATTCGAGTTGCTTCCGCCGAATACGGGCGGTAACTCTGCACTGCTGAATGTTTGTATTTCGCTATAACGCCCGTCTGCTCGTGCCTGCGAGAGAGTCCAACCCATTGTTGATTCGCTGCCCGCGTTGGAAGAGTAATTTGCACGAAACGGGTTTGACGTAACTTGCGAACTGCACATCTTCGTCGCATCAAACGAGCATGTTCCTGCCGCCTTGTATCGCGTTTGGACTTTGATTCCATCAGTTTCATTGGTCGCGGATTGGACGGAAGCATCTTCCAATGTCTTGGCGAGCCTTACACGACCTAGTTGGTCGTAGAACTGCGTCGCCACTTTGCGCGCGTCGCCGATAGTGTCGATATCGGCCTTTACAATTACGCGACGATTAACGTCGTCATAACTTGTCTGAACCCAGCTTTCGAGCGGAGTGTTCGCGGCGGTTCTGACCTTTGTCGGACGGCCAAGCGCGTCGTATTCGGTCGCGACGGAGACATTGTTGTCAACATCTGTCGCGGTCGTGACCAAGCCGGTATGAAAATCATACTGAGCAGCAGAAGTCCTCGCCACCGGCGTTCCGTAAGCCGCGACCGTTTGCGTCGGATATAAACCCGTAAATCCATTTACCGAACCATAGGTTATTTGCGTTTGATTACCTTTGGCATCGGTTGCCAAGGTCGGATTGCCGTATTGATCGTAAACCGCCGTTGTCGTGATCGAGTTTCCGTTTGTGCCCGTAGTCAGCGGGTTTGAAACCGCTCCTTTTGTCGAGTCCCAAGCTTTTGTTTCTATCGGATTGGCGGTTGTGGCGGGATTGTCGTAAGTAATTTCGGATCGCGTTTTGATCGTTCCGGCTGCGTCTTTAACAACCGTCGATCCTAAGGCCGCTCTGACATTGGGCGAACTCGGATTCCAATTATGAGTTCGGGTTGTTTGCCGTCGTGTTTGAGGCATTCTCAGTTTGGTTGTAATAGCTATTTTCGTTTATTCGGACGGGCGCCGCCCCGCCCGGTATTCCAGAAACCTTTCCCAGCGAATCGCGTGGCAGCGTTGAATACGGAACCCAATCGTACTCGGTGACCTTGATGACATTACCGTTCTTGTCATAATCGAAGTCTTTTATAGCCGTCAGTGTTGGATTTCCGCTACTGTCTGCAATTGTCGTGAACTCGGTTTTGACATAAGTGTTCAAACGACGCATCGAACCGCAGCCATACGCAGGACATCCGCCGACCATGTTATTAGCCCAAAGCCTCTCGACAATCGTTCCGTTTGGATTTACTTCTTTATAAACTCGGCCGCTCAGATCGGAATCTGTATCAGTTCGCACAAAATACTGTTGCGTAACGCCGCCGTCAGGCCCGGTTATCGAAGCACTGCCTAACTGACTTATCGAATAAACCCAAGTATCCGTTATCTGCTGCGTCGAACCGTCATAAACGGCATCGTAAGTGAGGCGCTTTTCTTTTACTTTGCCAAGCAGAGGCATTAGATCGTCAACATCAAAGGCAACATAGGGAACTGTAGTCGCAAATTCATAATCAACCTCGGCACCTGATGGAAGCGTAACGCTCACGAGATCGCCCCAGCCGGGTGACGAATTTGGATTCTGGATGCTGCCGTTCCACGCAACCTGGCCTTCGTGTCCGTTATAGCCGAAGACATACTTCTGCGCGCCAAGCTGCGACGGCAATTCAATCTCATCGATTACTCTATGTTGCGCATGCAGCACCTGATCGGAGTAACAGCAGCGCCCGATCCCTTCATTTGCTGTCGATGTCGTATATTTTTTTATTACGGTTATCCACTTCCAGCGAACTTTCCAGACAATAGGCTCGCCGGCTTCTCCGAGCCTGGTGATGTGGTCCTCCAGTTGGGAAACAGGCACGCGCTCAACCTTGCGCCCAAATTCATCGATCCAGCCGTTATCTCCCCAGCCCAGTCGCTGCAAAAAATTTCCGTTCTTGTCATAAACCCGCTGTGGCAGAGGATTGTTTTGTGGATCGAGTTCGCCATTCTTGATCTTGCTTCCATCCGGCATAAAGAGTGTCCATTTCCCCGGGTTTCTCACGTCCTGTCCATTCGGAATCTCAAGGCGGATGAAAGTCCCATCCGTGCTGTAATAAGTCATCTTCGGATTCGGGTCTTGGTAAGTCAGAAGCTGTGTTGTACACGTGTCCGAACAATTGGGTGTTGGACCAATGCACCCATACGTCAAGTCCATGATATTTCCGTTCGTGGCAACATTAAAAAAGCCGTCTCCGCTGTTAGAAGGAGGAGGACCATCTCTATATCCGGTCGGCCTGAACTCGTGCTGGCTGCCGTCAGGAAAATACATCATTACCTTCCACAAATAAACAGCATTGTAGTTTGGCCGCCCACAAGAATCCGATATTTGCAAGGGTTGATCCAAACCATCGTTGCGGCTTATAACTCGCAATTCAAAGCCTCCGTCATATTGCCAACCGCTCTCCCAAGCCGGCTGTAGGAACTTCTGCGGCGAATTGTTGCCGCTAATGTCGAGCGTCGTCATGACATGCGTCTCATAGAGCTTGCTGTTGTATTTCAACCCAAAGGGCATCGCCGCGCTTCCTCTTCCCCTCACTGTTCCGAAATTGAAATTGAACATCAAATTTCCGTTCGTCAGGTTGATGTTTTCGATATCGGATATTGAGTACGGTATGCCCGGATGAAGATTCTGCTGCGAATGTTTATCCTGCGCCGCTACAGTCGCTACCAAAAAAGCCATGCAAACCAGCGACAGCGAAACTGAACAGATCGTTTGAGTTACTCCGAGTTTGAATATCTTTGTCGTTTCTGTATTTGTCATAGCTGTCTCCTGTAATACGCCGGGACGGGTATATCGCCCGCCATTCCCCACACAGTTTGTCTTAACGAATTGCCCGAGGCTGACTGGCGGATGTACCAAGTTCCGTTTGAGTCGCGCCAAACGGCTATATCGACTTTGCCGTCGCCATCGTAGTCGTTTTGGACGGCTTTGTCGGTTGATTGTTCCCAGGGAACCGTGTCGGTTTGTGCGTTGGAGCTTTTGCGAATTAGCCAGTTGTTGCCGTTGCGCACTGCGTAGTCGGCCTTGCCGTCGCCGTCGTAATCGGCGCTTACCGGTTCGGTGCTCGTTTGCGTGAATGTAAATCCATTGGACGCGTTGTTGCTGCTGTTTATTGAATAGAATGTCGAGTTCGAGCTTCGCCAGACTGCGATGTCGGCGCGTCCGTCGCCGTCGTAGTCAGCGGGTGCGGGCTTGTCGCCGTTTGTGCCATAGGTCGCGTATTGCACTCCGCCGGTCGAACTCGAAATGATGTACCAGACTCCGTCCGTCGCTCGCCACACCGCGACATCCGTGCGTCCGTCGCCGTCATAATCGGCCTGTGCGAGATTGTCCGAAGCGATGCCGAACTGCTGTGAGTAATAAGTGCCGTCTGAGGATTTCACTATCCACCACGTTGCGGTCGATGGCCGGAAAACCGAGAAGTCCGTCTTTCCGTCGCCGTCAAAATCGCCTTGCGCCGGAACGTCGCCGTTTATGCCCCAACCTTGCGTCACCGGCGTCGAACCTTGTCCGCCCATCACCCACCAAACACCAGTCGAAGGCCGCCAAATAGCGAGATCGGCCGGCGGTGCGGCGTTGGCGTTTGCGTCCTCGACAGCGAGCAATCGCGAGCCTGCGTAGATGTACTCTTTGCTGAGTTGCGGTGTCGGATTTGGCAGCGGCGCAGAAGCGAATGGATTGACGGTATCGAGCCACGAAGTTGAGTCCTTACTTGCAAGAACCCCAGCGGCACGTTTTCGCTTTGTGTCATCGTCGAGATACTTCAGTGCAAGTGCCGTCGTTGTGAACAACGCAAGAGCGACGATCGCAAAAGCTATCCGATGCGTTCGCACATAGCTGACAAACCCGGATCGCTTATTTAAACCACCAGCTACCGCAGGTGATTCCGACTCTTCGGACAGACCAAGACCCGTAACCGCAGCTTTGTCATACGACAAGCGATTACGTTCTCTTTTTCGTCTGGACATAAAACCTCCCGTAGTCTTACCAGATAAAGTTGTATTTGTTGGCTGGGATTAGGGCGGGGAAATTCTTGGAAGAAATTCGGCGCGAAAATCTAAGCCGCTTATTTACCGTTAACCAATTTATTCGTTAATCAGACCGGCCAACAAACTTCCTACTACGCGTGACGCAGCCTAATTTTTACCTTGCAAACATTGCGCTCCGCTTTATGAAAAAAGTCAAATGTGAAATGTGGGTCATAAATTTTTTCTTATCACAGCGTCAGAAAACTGTGGCTTTTGACGAATGTGTGAGCTCAGAGGCCAAAGACCGCGACGCCGTCAGGCACCTTGCCGGTTGCGACCTTTGCTGTGACTTCGCCTTTCTGCAAATCGACTCGATTTAGAAAGTCGCCTTGTGATGTCGTCACGAATGCAGTTTTGCTGTCAGCCGAAAATGCAATCCCAAGCGGTGTGCCGTCGAGTTTTATACGTTTTATCTCTTTTCGCGTTGTGATGTCGATGACTACTAATTCCTTTGAATTAGGCATCGTGGCGACAAGGGATTTGCCGTCAGGCGTAAATCGGACGCGGTAAGGGCGTCCCATTAGGTTTAGACGTTCGACGACTTTGTTCGTGGCGGTGTCGATAACGTCGATTGCGCCGTCAGCGTTCAAACCGACCCAAACCTGCTTGCCGTCCGGCGAGACATCGATGGCTTCGGGCTGCTTGCCGACGGCGATCTGCGTAATTTTTGACTGGCTGGGCGGCACGGCAGAAAATTCGAATGCGGTGACCGTGTCGGACGCAACATTTGGCGTATAAAAACGCTTTTGGTCGGCAGTCACCACAACCATATGCGACGCGTTTTGGCCGGTGCCCATGATCCAATCGACTTTGTGCGTCGCAAGATCAAAACGCCCTATTGCGCGGTTGCCCTCGGAACTGAAATAGACTTTGCCGCCTACTTCGACAAGTCCGTGCGGCCGCAGCATCGGCCCGAGATCGACGCGCTTCGTCTCTTTTCTGGTCGCGACATCGATGATCGAAAGCGAATTGCCCGGCGTCTGTTCGCCGTAATTCGAGACGATCGCAGTTTTGCCGTCAGCTGTTAGAGCCACCTCGTGCGGGCCGGTTCCGGTCGGAATCGTCGCGACGGATTTCATCGAATCAGCGTCAATGATCGTCAATGTCGATTCGCCGCGATTAACGACGACGATCACGCCTTTGGCAATCGCCGACATTGACGACAAACCCAACAACAAAGCAGCAAAAATAACTCTCAACGTACTTTTCATAATTTTGTTACGGCTTCGCCGCCTTTATCATCCACCCATGCGTAACCCGGCCGACCTCGGCTGAGCAGAGATACTAACGCAGCACGCGAATACCGCTACAACAAAACCGGACATGAACAATTCAACTGAAAGCTCTTTCATGAAATGGATACAAAATTCGATTAATTCGCGGCGTTATACGCAAACTCGGAACGAAAAGTTATTTGTGTGATTCACCCTTGTTTAGCTGACGACACTGGGCGGCTGCATGACTGCACCGCATGATTTGCATGTGCGTAAATGTTCGTCGCCGTAGAATTTTTTGAATACGCCCTGGAATTGCGTCGTGATGTCGGCGAGTTGGAAGTATTCTTCGTAGAGTTTCGCGTTGCAGTCTTCGCAGAACCAGAGCAGCCCGTCGAGCTCGCCCTCGCGGCGTTTGCGTTCGATGACGAGGCCGATCGTGTTTGCTCCGCGGATTGGATTATGCGCAATGCGCGGCGGCAGCAAAAACATCTCGCCTTCGCGGATCGGAACTTCGACCGGGTTGGCGTCTTCCTGAATCTGCACTTTTATGTCGCCCTCGAGCTGATAAAAAAGCTCCTCGCCCTCATCCCAGTGATAATCTTTACGCGAATTCGGTCCGCCGACGACCATCACGATAAAATCGTCATCGTCATAGACGCACTGATTCCCAACCGGCGGCTTTAAGAGGTGCCGATGCTCATCGATCCACTGTTTAAAATTGAACGGCTGGCGAATCACGTTATTTGGTGGTAAATCCAGTAAGGAAACAATACTGTTCTTTTTCTTTGAATTCCTTAGTAATCGAATTCAAGGTTGACACTACTGCGTTACAGCCAGCAGCCATATCTCCAAGTGAATTCCCCTTATTAAAAAGTATTTCGTTAACTTTTTCGTTTTCACCCTCATTCGAAACGTAGCCAAAAATTGCTTTTTTGTCTTTTACATCAAAAACAAAAGCCTTGAACTCCAGAAGATATTCTCCAGACAAGCCAAGCGAGGCCAAAACTCTTGGCTTATACTTAGTTTTCATGTTCATTATCAACGGATCGTCTTCTTCTTTCCATCTAAAAGAAGTTGCTTTTTCTCCAGCGTACAATTTACTAACGGCTTCTTTGAGCTTCGTGTCATCAAAACCGCTACTTGCAAGCGTAATAAAGAAATACATTTCCAACCCCTCATCTTTGTATTTTAGGAATCGAATGTTCTGATCAACATCGGGGAGCTTCTTGAAGTATTTCGGACACTCTATGTAAGTTTTTCCAATACTGCAACTCGAATTAGACTTTCTCTTTGTCTGAGAGTTCGTCTGTGAAGCCGTCATGAGCAGACAAATCGTCAGGAGCAACCAGCAATGCAATTGATATCGGATGATCATACTTTCACCTCTTTGTGCGCAATCATAAAGTTACCAGTCTTTCCACGGTTCGCCAATTGCGAACTGTAATCGGTATTTTCAGTCTTCGCTCGATCACGCCGCGGCCGAGAAGGCTTTCGGGAAAGCCGCAGAGAAGTAAGAGATAGATCTCGCGGCCACGAATGGCCAAAAACTCTTTGTCCGACTGCAAAGCTAAAATCTCGTTGTGTTTTTCAACCGGGATCTCGTCACGCAGGAAAAGAACATTCATTTGCTGCGGCGTCTCATATCGATCGGTGAACGGATTATTTGAGAGCACATCGTCAAGATGACCTTGGTGGCGGATCATTACGGAGACCCGCAATCCGAAGTCAGACTCGATCGCCTGTTCGATCTTGGCGACCAACTTTGTCTCGGCCGCCCTTGCAGTGTCAAACGCCACATTGCCGCTGTTGATGTAGCTGGTAACGTTCGCGAACCCAAGCGATGCGAATGTCGCTCTGAGCGTTTCCATCTTGATCATGTTTTTGCCCGTGACATTGATGCCACGTAGCAGAGCAATATACCGCATAAGAGTCTGGTCGGAACCGCCTGGGTTAGCGGGTGGTCAGTTAGTCGAGCGATCTGGCCCGCTGCTTACGCAGCGGGTTCTGACATGTCGATCACAAAGCGGTATCGCACGTCGGCTTTGACGGTGCGGTCGTACGCTTCTTCGATGCGATCGGGCGAGATGACCTCGACAGCCGAGGTTATGTTATGCTCGGCGCAAAAATCGAGCATTTCCTGGGTTTCAGGAATGCCCCCGATCAATGATCCCGCCAAGACCTTATTCCCACCGATCAATGAGAAGGCGTGAAGCGGTAACGGCTCGGTCGGGACGCCGACGACGACCATCACGCCGTTTAGCGTCAACATTCCGAGATAGGCGTTATAGTCGTGGTTGGCCGAGATGGTGTCGAGCAAGAAGTCAAATTTTCCCGCGGCTGCCGCGAGCGAAGCCGAGTCGTTAACATTTACAAATCCAGTCGCACCAAGTGCGCGAGCATCTTCTTCCTTCGATGGCGACGTGCTTAGAACGGTAACGTTCGCTCCCATCGCAATGGCAAGTTTCACGCCCATGTGACCGAGGCCGCCGAGCCCGGCGACCGCGACTTTCTTACCCGGCCCGACGCCCCAGCGTTTGAGCGGCGAATAAGTCGTAATTCCGGCGCACAATAGCGGCGCTATGCCTGACAAATCGCCCGCTGCATTCACCTTCAACGCATATTTTTCGTCGATGACGTACTTGTTCGAATAGCCGCCAAACGTCGGCGTCGTTCGATCCATTTCGGTACCGTTATAGGTTTGTGCACTTCCCTTGATGCAGTATTGTTCGATGCCGTCGTTACACGCCGGGCATTCGCGGCAACTGTCGATAAAACAGCCGATACCCGCGATATCGCCGACTGCGAACTTCGTCACCGCATGGCCGATCTGCGAAATACGACCGACAATCTCGTGTCCCGGAACCATCGGATAGATCGACGGTATCATGGGTTCCCATTCGGCTCGGGCCTGGTGAATATCCGAGTGGCAAATTCCTGCGTATGCGATGTCGATCAAGATATCATTTGGACCAACATCGCGACGTTCAAAGTCGAACGGCGCAAATTTGGCATTTAAATCATGTGTTGCGTAACCTTTTGTTTGTATCACTTAGGTGTTCCCCGTAAATCAATCTATCGTAGCGATCACCTTTAGCTCGATAGCTATCGGTGTAGGCAGTTTATTGACCTCAACTGTCGTCCGGCACGGTATATTGTCCGCAAAATACTCTGCATAAACCCGGTTGTAAGTCGCGAAATCGTCTTTCATGTTTGTCAAAAACACCGTCACATCGACTATCTGCGACCACGACGAGCCGGCGTCTTCTAAAATATATCTAACGTTCTGAAACACCGACCGGCATTGCGTCTCGATGTCGTACGAACCGATTTCGCCGGCCTCGTTCAGCTCGACGCCCGGGATCTTTTTCGTCCCCCGCTCGCGCGGCCCGACGCCCGAGAGAAACAGCAGATTCCCGACACGCCGTGCGTGCGGATACAGACCGACAGGCTCCGGCGCTCTCGATGAATCGATGCGTTCGTTCTTCATATTATGAAACCTGATCTTAGCACGCGCCGCGATTCTGCAAACTTTACAAAATGTAATTTTGCGTGATGGCTAACTGATCGCGCGCGAGCATCGGAAATTTCGTTAAACCGCGTGAACAAGAAACTCGGGCGTAACGATCGTTGGGGCAAAAAAGCCGGCGAGGTTGTTGAAGTGTCTGAGTCTGACCTGGCGGCGGGCGTTAGCGAGGTGGCCGAAATTCCAGGTGACCAGATAATCGATCCGGTGAAACGAGGCGACGGCGTAGTGTATTGCGTCGGCGATGAATTTGCGGTGAAAGACGCCGCGGTCGATGTAGGCTTCGGCGAGGATAGCGGCTTCGTCCGATATGTCGAGTTGGTTGAGCGGTTTTAGCAAATTGAGATAACCGGTGCGGTGCGGTTCGCGCATCCGTTCGAGTTCGCGCTGTACGAGGATCGAGCTAAAGACGCTGTATTCGCACATCTCGTGCTCCCACCAACGGATCGTCAGGTCGCGGCGAAACGGTTCGTCGTTGTCGAGATACGCGCCGATGACGGAAGTTTCGAGATAGAGGCTGAGTTTCATCGCGAGCGGGTCAGTCCTTTTCAGGCTGGAGCAGGGCAAAGATGACTTTCGAATTTTTAAAGTCGAACGTTAACCGATAATTTTTTAGAAAATTGCCGCCCAGGATGCCGGCTTGCTCGAAGCCAGACGCTTCGTTTATCAACCCGAGATCTAGCGCGACGGCCATCACGTCTGTACGTGTGTAATTGCCGAACGACACTTTCGGAAGCTTATATGTTTGTTTGCCGTCGGAGATGCCGGCCGACCCGATCACGCTAAGTTTGTCCGGACCGGCAAATTGGCTGATCGTATCCATCTTTGCCACTTCGTCAGAGATCACCGAGATGCTCGCTCCGGTGTCGACGATAAAATTCAGCGGCGACGGAATGCCCTCGAGTTGAACCTCGCCACTCAAAAAACCGCTCGACGTTAGCCTCAAGGGCAGCGACAGGTCGCCGCTCTCCGTAAATTGACGCACATCGGCGTCACTTTTTGTGAGCGACATCGTCGAGTTGCCATAATCGACCGTGGTAAGAAATTTTGAAATGAGAGCGAGGCCGATGTAGCCGTCGACTTCAGATCCGCTTTGATGGAATTCTCGCAAATATACAGGAACATTCTTTATCGTCACGCCCCCAAGAGCAACCTCGCGCAACATACCGTAAACAATCTCGAATCTACCGTCACCGCCGAGGCCGCGAGCAAACCCACCCTTTGTGACTTGCCTGATCTTAAGCCGTTTCGCAGTTTTATTGGACACAACGGAGATTCCCGAACCGGTATCAAGCACAAACCGAAGAACGTCAGAGCGGCCGTTGACCTTTAACTTAATGATCGGCCGATTACCAACGAGTTCGAACGGAATAACGGAGCGTTCGGCGCCCGAAAGATCGTAGAGCGTGTCTGCCAGCCCGAGATACTTCAAAAATTCGATCAGCCCTTTTATGCGTGCGCGTCGGTCGGCGTCAGTACTCTCGGAGACTTGCAGAAATCGTCTGTAATTGTCGGCCGCCTCCCTGTATCGCTCGGATCGCGCGCAAACCTGTGCGAGCGCAAAAACATAATCGGGTTCGTTCGGCTGGCGATAAACGGCTTCGCGCAAGTTTTCAAGGCTGTCCCCGATTCGGTTCTCGTAAAAATCGACCATGCCGGAGCCCGCCCACGCGAGGTGTTCTTTTTTGTTGTAATTGATAGCGGTGTAGAAGAGAGCTTTCGCCTCGGCGAACCGGCCGGCGGCAAGCAACGTGGTTCCTAACACCGCAAAAGCACGTGTGTTCTTAGGCTCGGCCTGAGCGATCGGCAGCAACAGCTCGTAGGCTTCGAGCAGGCGGCGCTGTTTTGTAAGCACAAAACCGAGCTCGACCTTTGAATCGGAACGCGACGGGTTGATCTCGACGGCCTTTCGTAAAAGCTCTTCAGCTTTTATAAGGTCCGCGCGTCGAACGAGTTTCGCGGCCTTTTTTATGTGATCTTTTATATCGTCAGCGGCGGGAGTTCCACCCGACGCTTGAGCAGTCAGATGAGTGGCCGATAGGATGAACGCCGTGAGTGAAATGCGCAGGCCTACGCCTCGTATGAATGATAAGTTAGCGCCTAAACTACTGTACTGCATATGACAAATCCGCCTCGCCGCTCACGCGAGAGAAGATCATTTTAAGATAACGCCGGTCTTCATTGACCAGAGCACTAGATCAAGCTCATCAAAATCGACGCCGGTCATCTCAGTGAGTTGTTTCAACTTTTCTTCGACCGTTAGATACTTCGATCGCGTGTTTGGTGGCTTTGGGTCGTCGATTATTTTTAGCTCGGCCAGACAATTAAGCACGTGCTTGTCGAGGATCGCATAGCCGCGAAAGCCGATGTTCCTCAAGTAGTGACTCGCTTCCTTGTAACCTAAACCCTTAATTCCCTTCTCTTTAACCAGCCAATCACGCCTCGCGAGTCGACAATCAAAACTCTCAAGTTTGCCGCGAAGGTTTAAATTGCAATGCTCACGAAGAAACTCGCGCGAAGCAACAACGTATCTGGCCCGAGCATTCGGATATCGATGAACGCCGCTCAACGCACCGGCAAGTTCCGCCTGATCGCCTGTCAGCAATATTGGTTTAACGGCTTCGAGCGCGTTCAAACCCATCCGTGCCGAACATCCGCCCGTGAAAAAGCAATAAACCATTTCGGCCCACAGATGCTCGTCACTGCCACGTGTTCCGATCTCTCGAAACTCGCCAAGCCGCCGCCTTATCTCGCCGCGCCGCTTTCGATGCGTTCTGCGTATGTTCTCGATTGTTACTGGCTCTCTGACTTTCTTCACCGCTTCAATTCAATTCTGAACCTGTCGGGCAGTGTGTGTCAATGACTTTTAGCTATTGCGCGGTCTGGACGGCGCGGGCTTCGAGGCGTTGGCGTTTGCGTGCCTGACGCCATGTCTGAAGGCCTTCGAATGTGAGACTGAGGATCGGGCGGCGGTTATCGAAGAGTAATTTGACCCACGCCATTTTGCTCATCTGCGGAAAGTAGATTCCTCTAAAAAATAATCTTGCGACAAGATGGCCTATGCGGGTGTCAATAGGAGCTGTGCGGATCGACTGGATCGCTTCCCAGTTGCGTTCAGGGCTGTAAGAGCGTGACCACGCATCAAAGGTCTCTTTCTTGGCATCCTCAATCGACATCTTGAGCGGGTTATGGGCCATGACGAACGGCGCAAAATCGAGCCAATGTTTTGGGCGATCAAGCCGGCCGGTCTTTTCGAGCCGGTCATAGAGCGGTGTAGCGGGAAATGGGGTCAATTGGCCGAAAACCGGAAGTCCCGGTGCCCAACTCTCGATCTCGTCAACCGTTCGGTTAGCGACGCCGACAGTGTCATTGTCCATTCCGACGATGAATGAAGTGATCGCGTAAATATTTCGACGGGCGAGGCCATCGAGCACGCCTTTGTAATCAGCCGGTTTCGAGAATGTCTTATTCACGTCGGCCATATTCGCAGGGTCGATTGATTCCATCCCGATGAATATCCAACGGGCACCCGCATCGGCGATCAGATCGACAAGCTCTTCGTCGCCGAGCAGATTTGCGCTGATCTGAGCAACCCACGGCAGCGTCGCACCAGCCGCGATCATATCGCGAAGCAGCGATTTGAGCCGCTTTTTATTGATCGCGAGGTTGTCGTCAATAAAGAAGACGGCTATCTGACCTTTCTCTTTTTTGGCTCTTGCTTTTAATCTAAGCAACTCCTCGACGACACTCTCGTTTGTGCGAAAGCGGATCGAGTCGCCAAAAAATCCTGTCACCGTGCAAAACTCGCAGCCATACGGACAGCCGCGCCCTGTCTCGATCGGGACAACAAAAAACTTGCCCCAGCCTTCGCCCATTCGCGAAAGCGCGGGCTGAAACATCTTGGGGACAAGGCTAAATTGATCAAGGTCAAGCGTTTCCCAGGGGATGTGCGGGTAGGGTTGTAGATTTGGCTTTTTGTCGTTGCCCTTCGGATCGACCTCGGGCATATAAATTTCTTTTAGCTCACCTTTCGCCGCGTCGGCAACCATCAGCGGCCACGTTTCGTCTGCCTCGCCAAGCGCGATCGCGTCCGCGTGACGCGGCCCGCCATCTTTTCCAAGCGCTTCGTCGGGACATTCGGTCACGTGCGGCCCGCCCATAACAACTTTAAATCCGGCTTCCCGTAGCGAGTCAGCGACGAGATAAGCACGCGCGACCATCCGCGTCATCGCACCAATGCCGACGAGTCCGATGTTCTCGTCCTTGCAAAATTGAACAAGCTCGGGGCGCGTCATCGCCTTTGCGTTGCCGTCGATGAGGATTACTTCATGTTCCTTTGGCGTAAGCGATTGAAGAAGAAACATCCACAGATGCGGCATGAAATTTCGTGTGATACCGTTGTCGGGGTTGTAAAGAAGTATTTTCATTTCCAATGATCGGCGGCCGGTGACGAAAAAAGCGACAAGCTAAGCGGGTTATGTTGGCTGTAATTTTCTCAGTCGAGGGCCGTTTTGAGTATCTTCGCACCTTTTTCGTGATTTAGCTACCCATTTGTCAGCTATTTCACGACCGACCTGCGAATGATCGGAAGAAAAATCGAGTCAGGTAACAGGCGTCGGGCGATCAATATAGCGCTTGAATTTACAGGATAACGCATCTTCCACGAATCGTCGTTGACGGAATCGTAGATCACCTGCGCGACTACCGAGCCGTCGGGGCCAGTCTCGCCGGCTTTTTGAAGGTTCGGCATCGCACGCGCGACGAAATTGTCGTAAGCGGTCAGGCCTTCCTTCTTTGAAATGCTCATCGAACGCTCGTAAAAGTCGGTCTTTATCGGGCCGGGCTCGATAATCTTGATCTTGATATTGAAGTCCTTGACCTCGTACTGCAGAGCCTCGCTAAACCCCTCGAGTGCCCACTTTGACGTGTGATAAATGCTGTAAAGCGGAAACGTGATGCGGCCGCCCATCGACGCAACGTTGACAATCGTCCCGCGTCTTTGTTCGCGAAAAATGGGGAGAATTTCGCGGCAGACATTCATCACGCCGTAAACGTTCGTGTTGATCTGACGTTCGATCTGCTCCTGAGTCGCGGCTTCGAACGGTCCGACAACGGCGAAACCCGCATTGTTTACAACCGCGTCGATGCGGCCAAACTTGTCTAGCGTCGCGGCAATCGCAGACCTGATCGATCCAACATCCGTGACGTCGAGCCGAAGGCATTCAACATCGACGATCTTGTGCAGATCGTTCGCGTTTTCGGGTGTGCGCATCGTCGCGGCGACTTTCCAGTCTTTTGTCTGAAACAGTTTCGCGGTATGCAGCCCGATGCCGCTCGACGCACCGGTGATGAGGACGACTTTGTTCATGACGTAAATTTATCACAGCGGTGGTAAAATTTACCTATGAAGTTTCTTCATATCGCTGACGTGCATCTCGGATGCACGCGGTACAACCTTCCTGAAAGCCCGCGTGATTTTTTCGACGCTTGGAGCGATGTGCTGCGTAAATATGCTATCGATGAAAGCGTTGATTTCGTCTTAATGTGCGGCGATTTTTTTCATAAGAAGAGTGTGCCGCCCGAGACGATGAATTATGCCGTTGAGGGCTTGACGATGATGCGCGACGCAGAGATTCCGGTCATTGCGATCGAAGGAAATCACGATCAGCATCACACCGACAGCGAGTTTAGCTGGCTGCGAAGCTTAGCAAAATGGGGACTCGTTACCCTGCTCGAGCCGACGACGCATTCCGGAAAGATGTCTTATCACTCGTGGGATGAAACTGTGAAACAAGGCGGCTATATCGACATCGGGCGCGTCCGAATCTTCGGCTCCGACTGGTACGGCGCGTCGGGAAACTGGGCGATTCCGATGTTGACCGATGCGATAAAGCGAAATCGCGTCGACGATGCTTTTCACATTTTGATGTTGCACACCGACGTCGAAGGCCATCAGGTTCATCCGATCCCAGCTCTCTCGCTCGACGCGCTCCAAGAACTAAAATCCGCTGTCGAGTACGTCGCCCTCGGCCACACGCACATGCATTACGAGATCGACAACTGGGCGTTCAACCCCGGCTCGATCGAGGTTACGAATATCAGCGAGTTTCGTGAGACACGCGGCGCCTTTATTGTCGAAGTCGATGATAGTAACGCGGTCACCGCGCGCCATGTGGACGAATATTTGCACCGTCCTTTTCAGCAGCTCGTCTTCACTGTCACAAATTACGACGATGCAAAAAAAGTAACAGCCGATCTCCTCGATCAGGTTTGCCGCGAAGCGCGCGTCGCCGAAATCGACAAGCCGCAGCCCATCATCGAGATCGCACTGCGCGGACAGCTCGGCTTTCCGAACTCGGCGCTTGAACTGCAAAAGATTCGCGACGAGGCACGAAAGATTACAAACGCGCTTCACATCCGTATAAAAAATCACACGATTCCTGCCGATTATCTCGATACGCCTGACAACGAAGACGGGAGTCGCGACGCGCTTGAGCGAAACGTGATAGGCGATCTCGTCGCACGTGACAGCCGTTACAAAGCAAAACGCGCCGAGATAACCGACGCCGTCGTCGGTGCAAAACGCATGGCACTCGGCGACGAACCGCCGGAAAAAATTGCAGAGTTTATCGCTATGAAAAGTGAAAATGTAAAAAAGTTTAAAAGTGAAAGAGCCGGGAGTTCGTGACGACAAACTTTTTCACATTTTCACTTTTTAACTTTTCCCCTTACGAATATGTCTGAAGCTCTGCAAAAAGTCGCCGGTCTAAGGCATCTCCCGCTCTTTCCGCTGCCGCTCGTCGCTCTGCCGAATGAGTTTCTGCCGCTGCACATCTTTGAGGACCGTTACCGGCAGATGCTCAAGGATGTTGAGCGCGAACGGAACATCTTTGGCGTTTCGTTCTTCGATCCGGAAACTTCGTTCATCGACAAACCAGCTCTCGAGACGGTCGGCTGCGCCGTCGAGATCCGCCAATCCGAAACGCTGCCCGACGGCCTCTCAAACATACTCACGCTCGGCCTCGTGCGTTACAAATTGATCGATTACGTTGATAGCGGTGCGCCGTATTTTGTCGGTGATGTCGAGTTTTTTGAAGACGCGAAAGAAGATGCGAGTGTCGTCGAGCCGCTTGCGGATGATGTCTTTGATCTTTTCGAGCGAATGGCAAAGGCCGCGTTTAAGATAGGAGGCGGCCGCGGGCGTCTGCCCGAGATCACGCGCTCCGACCCCGAAAGCCTGTCATTCCTCATCACTGCCGCGTTCAACTTCGACAACGACAAGAAATACTCGCTGCTCGAAATTGCATCGACGAGCAAACGCCTAACTCAGCTGAAAGAAATCCTCGATCAAACCGTGATACAGATGGAAGAAAGCGCGGACATACAAACTGTTTCCCGCACAAACGGCCACAGCAAGAAGAAGATCGACATCTAGAAAAAACGGCCTGCAAAAAGAAATTAGCCGCAGATTTGCGCAAATGACGCAGATCAAAAAGAAATTTCTGATCTGCGTTATCTGTGTTTATCTGCGGCCAAGTAACTCTGAATTAGCTGCCAAGAGATGTTCTAAAGAAATCAATAATCCGCTGATCGTAACCTTCGGATTGCGCCATCGAAGCATTGATAATGTTGTAACCCGACGGGCTCAGATCGAATTTGCTGTCGATCTTGTTGTTTGATGGGAAACATTTCGCGAG